>CAXMPG010000114.1:0-12607 GCA_964195485.1 uncultured Desulfobacterales bacterium | reverse complement strand
TATTGTACAAAAACGGAATGTGTGTTTTTGGCTGAATAGTATAGCTTGTAAGTTGTAATTAATGAAGCAAAGTGATGGGAAAAGTTTACATGCCCAATTTTAGCATTCAATAATGCAAGTAGCGTTTTTTTAACCTTAAATACAAGGTAACTATCGATTTCAGGAATAAATGTATGGTATGTTTTACAGTGCTCATTTACCGGGATTAAACCTTTTACTAATGAGTCTACATTACTGTTATCAAAGAATAATGATGGAACAATCGTAAAGTCAGAAGTAGTAGAATAAAAGGTTGTTTTAGAAGCAGCCCCTAATTTACTTAGCACATCTAGCTGTATGAAAAGAGAGTTTGTTTTTTCGATTTCATTTTCGCCAGTCAGGGCATATATCTCCACGCCAATAACCTCTCCGGTTTTGGTATCTGCAAACCCTATTGAACACAAATCATGGTCAAAATGAATAGTTGCTGAATACAAAGAAGCAGCTTTGTATTCAAAGCTGCTTCCTTTCTTGTAATATGTAAATGCTGTTTTTATAATCTTATTTTTCTTCCTTCCAATTACCTGCGGTAGTAGGGTCAATCATTGAGCCTACTTTCATTACATCCGTTTTATCAAACGGTGCAGCATCGATAATTTCAAATACTTGAACTCTAGCACCACTTAGTCTAATGATTTGTCCAGCATCAATACTAAATTCAACATTTTCAGAAAATGGTACATATCTTAAATTTACTACGTCTAAAGGAAATTTCTTATCTCTAGTTGCTAAGTATTCCGGAGTAAATGCAATTTCCATAGCTGGAACTGGGATAGTATCACGAATAATAATACCCATTTCCAACGCTTGTACTTCTGTAAGTGTATCCGGTACATCACCAACAGCTTTAATTAAAATTACGGTATCGTTTGCTAAAAAGTCAAATAAAGAATCCATGTCTCCACAAAACTTCTTGTTTTCCTTTTTATAGGTAAGCTCTACTTGACGTAAATCTTTTAAGTGTTGGATAACGTGTGCATATCTAATTTGCTTCTCTTTCATGAACTGAATAGGTTCGTCAATAGAGTGATAGTTAGCGTAGGCTAAATATCCCGATAAACCAATAAGAATAGCTGCAACTCCCGTTGCAATTTTATTAGTAATAATTCCCATTGAATTTAACAATGTCAAAATACCTGCAATGGCAATGGAAAGTCCTGCGATTAGAAACTCGCCATTTTGGTCGGTAGAAGCACCAAAACCCAATAAACCAATTCCTAGAAGAATAATAAAAGCCGCTGGGGCAAATTTTGAAATAGAAGTTCTCATAATCTAATAATCCTGTATCCGTGTTTTTAATAGAATGCGCACAAAACTACAATTTTTTTTAATCCAAAGCATCGCTTGTATTGGTACATAAAATCAATTTATTTTGCGCTTGTAATAATACATTAATTTTGGAAATCGAGTTACATAAATCATTCCAGTTTGCACCAACACGTGATCAACTAAGCGTGTTTCATTTATTGGATAAATTTTTATCTAATAAATCAGCAATGCAATTATTCATTTTACGTGGATACGCAGGCACAGGTAAGACCTCTATATTAGCACACGTAGCCAAAACCTTTGAAAAGGATAAAAAGATTGTCTTATTAGCCCCCACTGGTCGTGCAGCCAGAGTCTTGGCTTCGTATTGTGGGTTGCCCGCTTTTACGGTACACAAGAAGATTTATAGAATGGCTGAAAACGTATCTGGGGATATGAATTTCGTTCTTCAAAAAAATAATTTCAAAGACACCTTATTTATAGTAGATGAAGCATCAATGATTTCCTCCGGCTTTAATGGAGAAAGAGATTTATTAGAAGATTTAATGCGTTTTGTCTACCGAGGTAAGGGGTGCAAGCTAATTATGTCGGGTGATAATGCGCAATTACCACCGGTAGATATGACTACATCGCCAGCTTTAGATGAGGAGTTTATGTTGTCAAGGTTTCACATTCCAGTAACCCATTTTGAATTAAATGAAGTAGTTAGACAAAGTAAAGAGTCCGGAATATTAGCTAATGCTACAGAGTTAAGACGTTCATTACAGGCAAATTCTCTTTCCGTTCAATTTAATACAGGATTTTCTGATTTTAAGTCAATTAATGGCTTAGAGCTTCAAGAAAGCCTAGAAGAATCTATCAGTAACTTTGGTGCGGATGAAGTATTGATTATAACCCGTTCTAATAAACGGGCGAATCAATTTAATGCTGAAATTAGAAATAGGTTGCTTTTTAGAGAGGATAAAATTGAAGCAGGAGATATTCTGATGGGAGTGAAAAACAATTACCATTGGTTGGCTAAAGAAGAAAATAAAGATGACTTCATTGCAAATGGAGAATCCATGGAAGTATTAAAAGTTCTTGCTAAGCAAACAATGTATGGTTATGAGTTTAGAGATTTGAATATTCGATTTGTAGATGATAGAATTCCGGATGTAGATATTAAGGTGTGGGTTGATTGTTTAGAAACAGAAGGCCCGGCAATGCCTCACGCAGATGTTAGGGATTTGTATTATAAAATAATGGAGGATTACGTAGCGCAAGGAGAATCAAAAAAAGCCAAACAGCTAACGTTAGCAGATCCATTTTATAATGCGCTACAGGCCAAGTTTTCTTATGCGGTAACTTGTCACAAAGCGCAAGGTGGGCAATGGTCTGCTGTGTTTATAGATCATGGTTACCTTACGGATGAAATGGTAGATGAAGGTTTGCTTCGTTGGTTTTATACCGCTGTTACAAGAGCTACTCAAAAAGTATACTTAGTCAATTTTAACGAAATGTTTTTAGGATAATGGATTAAAAAACAACAGTTCTTTTAGCTTTGCAAGTTATGAAAAAGTGGATTGCAAAATTATTATTCAAGTTATATGGGTGGAAGTTAGTTGGAACGGTTCCTAAGGAAATAAAGAAGTTTGTATTAATTGCTGCTCCACATACCTCAAATATGGATTTCTTTTTAGCTATGCCAACGATGTGGAGTCTTGGTGTTCCTGGAAAATACCTCATTAAAAAAGAGCACGTAGATGCTCCTCATGGATTTATTATTAAATGGTTTGGTGGTATTGGTGTAGACCGAAAAAATCAATCCAAAGATTTTGTAATTCAACTTAACGAAATTGTAGATAGTCATAAAGAATTGGTAATGCTTTTTACTCCAGAAGGAACACGAAAAAGAGTGAAAAAGTGGAAAACCGGATTTTATAGGGTTGCAACAGCCGTTAATGTACCTATCGTATTAGCATATGCCAATTACGTTACTAAAGAAGTCCATATCGGTCACGTTTTTTACCCTACTGGAGATTTTGAAAAAGACTTTAACTTTATGGAAGAGTTTTATAAAAATATTCCCGCTAAATTCCCTGAAGATTATAATCCGGTGATTTTTGATCGGAAATAAGCGTTAATTCCTATTCTTTTAAGGCCTCTTTACCTCATTGTTCGTAAGGGGTGTAACCTTTTTAAATCCAATATTTTATGATATTGGGTAAAGTATAAAAAAAAGATTATTTTTAAGGCTTGAATAAAGAAGCCAAATATTTTTTTTAATCAATTGAAAATTAAATTATATATCCTGTTAATTATATTGCTGTTCTCTGGAACTTCGATGGTATTTGCAATGGGTGAAAATGAAATAGGTAGTCGTGCTGGTTCTGCAAGTAGTTCCGTATACGATGCTAGTGTTTTATCTACTTCAGATATAAATGTTTGTTACAATGGGAGGTTTACTTCAGCTATTGAGGTTGAAATAATGAATCTTGGTACAGACACTATCTTCAGCCTACAATTAGGATGGTATTTTGCTACTGATCAAAGAGGGTCTGTTTCATGGGCGGGAATAATTGCACCAAATACTTCGCAAATGGTTAGCTTAACTAGCTTATCTTTTTTGACAAACGGAGATTTTCCAGTATCCTTATGGACGAATATGGGGGCCGCAGATCAAAACTCTTCAAATGATACTATTTCAGTAAATGTTCATGTCTATCAACCGTTTCAAGTAAATGTATTAGCGGATACTACGGTTTGTAAGAATACTAATTTACAGGTTTCTTTGCCATCAGGTTTTAATTCTTATCAATGGAGTAATGGTTCATCTAGTAGTTCTACAATAATAAACTCTGTTGGAAATCATGTGGTTACAGTAACCGATGCACATGGCTGCGTTTCTGTAGACTCAATGGACTTACAATCTTTTGCTTCGCCAACCTCTCTTTTACCAGGGGATACTATTATATGTGATGGAGTAGTTTTAAGTCCAGTTGTAGAGCTTGGCTATTTGGAATACGCATGGAGTAAAGGAGACACAGGGAATATAGTTTATATTGATCAAGAAGGGGATTATTACTTGACTGTTGTTGATACAATGGGATGTATATATTCTGATACCATGAATGTACAATATAGAGCTTTACCAAACCCTTCGGCACCCGCGCAAGTGAGTATATGCGCAGGTGACTCCACCGTGATTAATGCTTCAGGTAATTATACTTCTTATATATGGAGTAATGGTGCTACAACTAGTAGTATTACAACTTCAGCTCCGGGAATATATTATGTGACGGTTACTGGGTCTACCGGTTGTTTAGGATTTGATACTGTTCAGGTTTTAGTTAATCCATTACCTAGTATTAATTTTAATGATAGTGTAATGTGTAATTTTGACTCTTTTGTAATGGATATCGGATGGTATGAAACGTACTCTTGGTCAAATGGAGACTCTACTCAAAACCCCTTAATTAGTTCACCTGGATTGTACTTTGTGACTGTTACAGACCAAAATGGATGTGAATCTATTGATTCTATTGATGTTGTTAACTATAATGTTTCAGTGAGTTTAGGTCCTGATACAACGATTTGTAGTGGAGATGGTGAATATTTAGTGCTAGGACTTTACGATAGCTATTTATGGAACGATGGAAGCCACGGATCTTTGCAATGGATTGGGGCAGCGGGTGTTTATTCCGTTACTGTTTCTGAGGGTGCTTGTGTAGTTTCTGATGAGTTAGTTGTGTATGAGCTTCCTTACCCAGTGGCAGAGTTCTCTGAAATAGTGACTAGTCCGGATGTTCAGTTCACGAACTTATCAAATGTAAACACTACTTTGTTTTGGGATTTTGGTGATTTAACATCTTCTTCAGCAATAAACCCTCTTCATACCTATGTAAATGCTGGTATTTATGACATTACATTAGAAGTACGGAATATGTGTGATACGGTAAGTTCCACCAAACGTATTAGTATTTTCCCCCAAGCTGCTGCTAATATTTACGTTAATGATAAACTTTCTGTTTTTCCTACTTTAACATCTGAGTTTGTAAACTTTCAAATCGAAGATGTTAATACGCAAGACCTGCGTTATTCAATATATGATGTGACGGGTAAATTACTGAAAAGAGAACAGACTATCTATTATGGTCCAGATTACATTTATCAGGTAAATGTTTCTTCATTCGCTTCAGGTACGTATTACCTAAGAATAATTAGTGATGAGAGTAAGATAGCGGTTAAGCCTTTTGTGAAAAAGTAAAGATTTCTACTTTAATTCTAAACCTAATCTAGCTGCCCAATCTAATAGCTTTGGTTCCAATTCAGAAAAGTGGTCAAATTTATCTCTGCTGGTATACAACACCTTTTTTGATTTTTCTTTATTGACTTCGGTAGTAAAACAAATATGATTGTTTTTTAGGTTTGATTTTAAATACTCGAGTAGGTTTAAAGACAATTTAGTGAACTCTAACTCATTTGTTTCATTTCTAAATACAACATGAATAGTTTTATTATCTTCAAGTATTGCGGGTTCACAATTCGTTAAAATACTGGCAGAAAAACCACCAGAAGTTTCTTTCATTTTAGTCGAATACTCGCCCCATAACTTTGTGACTTCCTCTTTACTAAATGCTTCATTACCATGATTAATCACAGCCTTATTGTCCTCCTTGGTAGCTTGAGGTTTAATCCTTATAATAGATTTACGCCTAGATTTTATGATGCTTTTCGTTGCCGCAATAACGGAAGGGCTAGGTGGTATTGGATTTACAGGTTTTGCAGCTAAAGGTTTTGGAGCTACAGGTCTTGGCTCTGGTTCTTGCGGGTTTTGATTACTTGGAGTAGAAGTAGAAGAAACTGTAGTTTTAATACTGGCATTCTTGGTTAGACCTTTTACAAATAATGGGTAATCAAGAAATGTTTTTAGTTTTTTTTTTCTCCGCCAGTATAAATGGAGGATAGTTGCATCAAGCAAATTTCAACTAATAGTCGTTGATTTTTACTCGTTTTATATCGGAAGTCCACATCTGATAATAACTGCAAAGAATCCATTAAAAAAGCAGGACTACAATTATTTGCTTGTGCTAGGTAACGTGACTTTAAATTATCGCTTGTTTCCAGTAAAGAAACGGTGGCCTCATTTGAGCCAACTAATAAATCTCTAAAATGAGAAGATAACCCGACAATGAAATTATGTCCGTCAAAACCTTTTTCTAATACACGATTAAAAAGGAGTAAGCCTTTAGAAGCATCATTCTTTATTATGTATTCCGTTGCTTTAAAGTAAAACTCAAAATCAAGGATGTTTAAGTTTTCAATTACGTTTTTATACGTGAAAGTATTTCCAGTAAAACTAACAATTTGGTCAAACAACGATAATGCATCACGCATACCGCCATCTGCTTTTTGAGCTATAGTATGAAGAGCTTCGTCTTCTGCAGTTATACTTTCTTCCTTAGCAATATATTGGAGGTAGTTTACAATATCTACGTTGCTAATTCTTTGAAAATCAAAAACCTGACATCTAGAAATAATAGTAGGTAGAACTTTGTGCTTTTCGGTTGTTGCTAAAATAAAAATGGCATGTTCAGGTGGCTCTTCTAAGGTTTTTAGAAAGGCATTGAAAGCTGCCGAGGAAAGCATATGAACCTCATCAATGATGTAGACCTTATGGCTACCAATTTGAGGCGGTATTCTTACTTGATCAATTAGCTGTCTAATATCATCAACAGAGTTATTTGAAGCGGCATCCAACTCAAAAATATTGAAAGCAAAGTCTTCATCATCACTGATTTCTTGATTTAAATCGTTTCGATTAATTGTTTTGGCTAAAATTCTGGCAGTGGTGGTTTTACCCACACCTCTTGGTCCCGTAAATAGGAAGGCTTGCGCTAGGTGATTGCTTTCTATAGCATTTTTTAAAGTATCTGTAATAGACTTTTGTCCAACAACACTTTCCCAAGTGGTTGGTCTATACTTACGCGCAGAAACAACAAAATTCTCCATATATTTTTTAGATACACAAAGCTAAAATGATTTGATAGTACTGAAAGATTACAGCCTTTTAATTTAGTAATTGTTGAAAACTTAAACGAAAAAACGCACAGCCTTTAGAGCGATGCGTTCATGAACAAAAGATTTATTTAAGTAGACTAAAAAGAAAAAGCAGCTCCCAATTGGAAATACTGATTCGTATAATTAGTGTTATCAATTTTAGATAGATTCATTGTACCCCAATTGTATCTTGCTTCAATTGAAATCATTAATACTTTCACTCCTAAACCTAAGAATACAGGTACATCAAATACCTTGGTTTTATTTTCATCGGGTAAATCGAAATCTTCACCTGCAAGTTTAAATTTGTTTGAGATTCCAAAATTTGCGGAAACTCCACCAAGGGCAAAAACAGGACCTAATTTTAATTTAAGATACACAGGAACATAAATCATGCTTCTCGTATATTTTGTGTCATCAATATTTTTATCTACCGAACCAACATTACTAAATTCAAGTCCGGCACCTAATTTCAATAGAGGAATTAATTTTTTCTCTCCAAATACTCCTACGTAAAATGAATTTAGGTTATCGTCAGCAGTTTCACCGTTGTCGTAAAAATTAGACAATTGAAATCCAGCTCTTACACCCTTTTTCCCCTTATCATCATCTCCTGCAAATGCGTTAACAAATGGTGCAGCGATTAATACTGCAATTAAAAGTAAACTGATTCTTTTCATAAAGCTTATGTTATATAAAAGTCCAATATTGGATGTACCCAAATATACGAAAAAAAATAAATTTGCTAGATTTTTTGATTAGTGGAAGTTCAATGAGAATCGTGATTTATCTAAATAAAAATGGGCACTCTTAATAGAGTACCCACTTACGTATAAGATATATGATGTGTTCTTAAATACTATCAATAATAGTATTTAGAGTAGAACTAGGTCTCATTGCCTCTGAAATAATAGTGGCGTTACCTAGGTAATAACCCTTAATATCAATTGCGTTTCCTTGGGCGTCATTTAATTCACTAACAATTTTACTTTTGCTTTTACTAAGTTGTTCTGCAATTGGAGTAAACTGAGCCTTTAATTCGGCATCTTTATTTTGGTTAGCTAATGCTTGTGCCCAATACATAGCTAAATAGAAGTGACTACCTCTATTATCTAATTCATTAACTTTTCTTGACGGTGATTTGTCGTTGTTCAACAATTCCCCGGTAGCAGAATCTAAAGTTTCACCTAGAATACTTGCCTTGTTATTAGAATGAACTTCTGAAAAGTGTTCTAAAGAAACTGACAATGCTAAGAATTCGCCTAAAGAGTCCCAGCGTAAATGACCTTCTTCAACAAACTGTTGTACATGTTTTGGAGCAGATCCGCCAGCACCAGTTTCAAAAAGGCCACCGCCATTCATTAAAGGAACAATAGACAACATTTTTGCACTAGTACCTACTTCTAAAATTGGAAATAAATCAGTCAAATAATCCCGTAAAACATTTCCAGTAACCGAAATAGTATCTAAACCTTGAATGATTCGTTCCATAGATAAACGAATGGCTGCGTTTGGATCTAGGATTTCTACAATGGTTTTACCCAATTCGTAGTTGGCTAAATACTTGGTTACTTTTTTTATGATTTCTGCATCATGGCCTCTTTCTGGATCAAGCCAGAAAATAGCAGGTAATCCAGAAGATTTTGCACGTTTTACAGCTAATTTTACCCAGTCTTGAATTGGTGCATCTTTGGTTTGACACATTCTCCAAATGTCACCAGTTTCTACGGTGTGTTCTATTAGTACAGTTCCTGAATTGTCAATAACTTGAATGGTTCCATGTCCTTCTGCTTGAAACGTTTTATCTTGAGGTCCATATTCTTCGGCGTTTTGAGCCATTAGACCTACATTAGAAACACTACCCATTGTTGCTGGGTTAAATGCGCCATTCAACTTACAGAAGTCGATTGTTTCTTGGTAAATTCCAGCGTAACATCTATCCGGAATAACAAATTTTGTGTCCTTTGCTTTTCCGTCAGGGCCCCACATCTGGCCAGCGTTTCTTATAGCGGCAGGCATAGAAGCATCAATAATTACATCACTTGGTACATGAAGGTTCGTAATCCCTTTATCAGAATTCACCATAGCCATTTCAGGTCTATTGTTAGATGCATCTTTAATATCTTGAAGGACTTCAGCTTTTAATTCTGAATTTAAGGTGTTAATTTTAGCGTACAAATCTCCTAATCCATTATTTGGATTAACCCCTAAATTAGTAAAGGTATTGGCATGCTTTTCAAAAACATCCTTAAAGAAAACGGAAACAGTCGCGCCAAATAGAATAGGGTCAGAAACCTTCATCATGGTAGCCTTTAAATGTACTGAAAATAAAACGTCTTCGTTTTTGGCATTTTCAATTTCTTGAGCTAAGAATGATTTTAACTTTTCGCTACTCATTACCGAAGCGTCAATAATTTCGCCCTCAATTAAAGCAGTTTTCTCTTTTAATACTTTTTTATCGCCATTCTCACCCGTAAACTCAATTCTTACATCTCCAGGTTCAGAAATAACAATAGATTTTTCGCTACCATAAAAATCACCGTCAGTCATATGTGCTACATGAGACTTAGAGTCCTTTGTCCAGACTCCCATAGAGTGAGGGTGTTGTTTTACGTAATCCTTTATTGCTTTTGGTGCTCTTCGGTCAGAATTTCCTTCTCTTAAAACAGGGTTTACCGCACTCCCTTTAACTTGATTGTAACGCCCTTGAATATCTTTTTGTTCTTCTGTTTCTATACTCGATGGATAATCTGGAATTTTGAATCCTTGATTTTGCAATTCAATTATTGCTTCAATTAATTGAGGAACAGAAGCAGAAATGTTTGGTAATTTAATAATGTTTGCTTCAGGCAACAAAACTAACTTACCTAATTCTGCTAAGGTGTTAGGTACTCTTTGATCTTCCGTAAGGTATTCTGGAAATAAGCTTAAAATACGAGCGGCTAAAGAGATGTCTTTGGTTTCAAATTCGATTCCAGATTTACTGGTAAAAGCTTTTACTATTGGAAGAAAAGACTGTGTAGCCAAAGCAGGTGCTTCGTCTGTATTAGTGTAAACAATTTTTGCGTTTTGCATTATGTACGTGTTTTAGCTTGATAATCAAAATTCATCTCTGAATTTGACAATTTTATTGTTCTAAATTTTGATTTGCGAAGGTAACTTTTTCAGCGCTATGTAGACCTGATTTAGGGCTGATTTTATAGTCGGTGGTATGAAAGCCTAATAATTTATGAGCTTGAATTACTAGAATAAAAAAGCGTCATCAAAACTAATTTTGATGACGCTAAATAGTTTGTACTAAAAAATCTAATCTACCAATTGCTCAAGGAGTTCTTCAATGGCTCCAGGGGTTGACATGATTTTACTAAAAGTTCCCATGGTTAAATCTGGAAAAGCAAGTGCAATTCTAAATCTTCCATGTAAGATGTGTACTTCATCTCCCATAACTAATAATTCGTAGGGTAAAAACGCGGTGTGTTTTGGGTTACTTCCTCCATCAATTATAGGTAAAAATGTAGCTTCTCCTTTATCTCCTTCTAATGCAAATCCATATACAGTTAAGTCTTTACCTGGAATGGTTAATTTGTAAACCATCTGTACATTTGGTACTCCTTCCTTAACGGAACCATCTACTTTTGCAACTGCATCAGCATAGCTTTCAAAGTCTTGTAATTCTACAGTGTCGTCAAAATAAGGCATGCCCATCATGTAATGGTAATCATGAAGGTCATATTTAGATAGACCATCAACAGACCCAAACTCTGTTCCAATATAAGTTCCAGACGCTTTCATGGCATTTTGAATCTTGATGTTTAGCGCAGTGTAATTACTTTCAACATCAGTGAATTTTTTTTGAAAATAGGCATTACCCCAGTATATTGGATTGGTAAAAGAAACTTTAGTTTTACCATTCTCCGTAGTTAAAGCAACTCTTAATGTTGCCGCAAATCCAGTAAGACCACCCACAGATTTAACAGCGTTTGTTAATTCACTTGCGGTTATAACCATTATCCAACGATTTTTATCACTTGCGGGCTGATACTCTCCAACAACATTAATCTGGTTTGCGATAAGGTTGCCTTTCACCTGTTGTTTTAACTCTGTAATGGATTTGTTTGACTCAAAGCCTAATACGTATGGTTTTAGATTTTGAGCAGAAGCCCAACTAAACGGTAGGATTAGTAAAATTAAAATTCTAAAAGCTTTCATGATGTATATTTAAATTAGTAATAATCATTAAGTGTTATTTCTATGCCCAACAGTTTGTCAAGGTATAAAACATGTCTTATTTGTGAACAAAGGAAAATGATTTTTAGGGTTTTAAAGATGATTAAGGGAAATGGAATTAAATGATTGATATCATCTAAGTTTAATGGTTTTGAAATTACATGCCTTTATTTATTTAAGGAACTTGTAAAGGCAAATGCTTCATTGATTGACTTAAATGGTAATTTATGGCTTGGTTTCCCATCCTTTTCCAGTACTACCCAAGAATTATCATTACTAGCTAAGTAATGTTTTTCGAAATAGTATACCTGCTCGTATTTATTTAGCGTTTTAATTGGCTTTCCAATATAATAGACACCGACTAATGGAGCGCTTCTAATTTGTTCGCCAGATTCTAAAGTGAAATTGGTCGATTTGCTAGTATCAAATAATAGCATTTGATTATTAAGTATGGAAACGCTATCGTAATTAGTCTGTATAACCGGTTTTAATTTATGGTTAATTAAAGACATTGATTCAGTTTCGTTTTGCGTGTTAATGAGATTAAAGTAGCCTTGGGTGGATTCTATCTTAGATGCAGTCTTTATAGGTTTACTGTTAAAATAGGTTTGAATCCATGCAGAGTAGGAGGGTTGAGGACCTCTATTTGTTATGGTGTTGAAAATATAATGATTATTGGAGTACTCTACGTTATGGATATTGGTATTTCTGGAAAGATGCTCTTTGTCAATAAGCATGGAGTTTTTTTGTGACATAGATAAATGCGTTTTTTTAGGTTCAATAAGAAATGGCATGCTATCCGTTTTTGCATAGTTTACTCCATACCAACCAAATTTATTGTCATTTATAATTAATAGTGATTTTTTATTGCCATAGTGTTGGATCCAATCATATTTGGCTGGGGTGATAATTTTAAAATGTTCGTCTTTAATGGTTATTAACCCCCATTTGTCTACACTTTTATATTTGAAGGTATAAGAGTCAAATTCTGGTATTGGGATTATAGAATCAATTACCGTCTCTACAATTAACG
>CAXMPG010000113.1:0-14132 GCA_964195485.1 uncultured Desulfobacterales bacterium | reverse complement strand
GAGTACCTGTTCTTTAGCCAATTTGGCACTTTATCCAAGAATGATTTTAACATTGCTACAAATGTAATTTTACCAAAGGGAAATTAGTGATCAAAACCACTGATTTATTAACAGTGGAATCGGGATAGGCGAACAAACGTTTAGTAAATTTTTTCGCGATCTTCTTGAACTTTAGCATTTGACATATATTCATCATACGTCATTTGTTTGTTCATCACTCCTTTAGGTCCAATCTCTATAACTCTATCCGCTACAGAATTGGTAAAGGTGTGATCATGAGATGCAAATAATACCGTTCCTTTAAAATCCACTAAAGAGTTGTTAAACGCCTGAATAGATTCCAAATCTAGGTGATTTGTAGGTTCGTTTACCATCAAGAAATTAGCTTCTGCCAGCATCATTCTTGAAATCATACAACGTACTTTTTCTCCTCCAGATAGAACATTAGCTTCTTTGAAGGTTTCTTCTCCAGTAAACAACATTTTACCTAAGAAACCCCGAACGTAAACATCATCTTTAATTTCAGAATACTGTTTTAACCAATCAATTAAATTGTCTTTGGTGTCAAAAAACTCTTCGTTGTTAGCCGGTAAATAGGAAGTAGTCATGGTTTGTCCAAAATAAAATGAACCAGACTCAGCTTCAGACTCTCCATTCAAAATTTTGAATAACTCATGTATCGCAAGAGTGTTTCTACTAATAATAGTAATCTTATCTCCTTTAGTAACGTTTAAATCTAGGTTAGAGAACAACATCTCTCCACCTAAAGATTTACTTAATCCTTCAATATGTAAAATTTGGTCTCCTGCTTCCCGGTTTTGAGTGAAAATAATTGCAGGGTATCTACGTGATGATGGTTGAATATCATTCACGTCAATTTTATCTAATAATTTTTTACGCGAGGTAGCTTGTTTTGATTTTGATGCATTTGCGCTAAAACGCGCAATGAAATCTTGTAATTCTTTTTTACGGTCTTCCGCTTTTTTATTCGTGGATTGTTTTTGACGTAAAGCCAATTGACTCGACTCGTACCAAAAGCTATAGTTTCCAGTAAAGGTTTTAATCTTTCCAAAATCAATATCGGCTATATGCGTACAAACAGTGTCCAAAAAGTGTCTATCGTGAGAGACAACAATTACCGTATTATCAAAGTTTAATAAGAAATCTTCTAACCAAGAAATGGTTTCCATATCCAAATCATTGGTAGGCTCATCTAAAATCAAAAGGTCAGGATTTCCAAATAAAGCTTGCGCTAACAGTACCCGAACTTTCATTGATCCTGGAAGGTCTTTCAGTTGTTTGAAATGTTCTTTATCCGTGATATGTAAGTTACTCAAAAGTGCGGCTGCATCTGACTCTGCATTCCAGCCGTCCATTTCTGCAAATTCGGCTTCTAACTCGGCTGCTTTATTTCCATCTTCTTCTGAAAAATCAGGCTTAGCATAAATAGCATCCTTTTCTTTCATGATTTTCCATAACTCCGTATAGCCCATCATAACCGTATCCAGTACAGTGAATTCATCAAACTCGGTATGATTTTGACGTAAAACTGCCATTCTCTTTCCGGGTTCCATGTTTACTTGACCCGAGTTAGCAGAGATATCACCTGCAAGGATTTTTAAGAAGGTAGATTTTCCTGCTCCGTTAGCTCCAATTACACCAAAGCAATTTGAACCGTAAAACTTGATGTTAACTTCATCAAAAAGAACTCGTTTACCGTATTGAAGAGAGACATTATGCGTAGAAATCATGACTGATAATTTTGAGTTTGCAAAAGTAATGATTCTTTGAAAATTGTCTGTACATAAAGCGTATTCTTTGCGCTAAGTTCAGACAATTTTATTTCCTTATTTCTTTCTGGTTTTTTGAAATAGAGTGAATTGTAAGTCTAAAAACGGAATAGCTCTAAAGTCTTGTTTTTCATGAGGTACGTTTCCAGTAGTAAGAATTATCCCCGCTAATATCCTTAAGTTATCTGCGATGTAATAATATACTTTAGGCTCGAATTCAAAAATGGTAGTAGACTCATCATTCGGTATGTAATAGAATGTGAAGTCGGCTGCATAGCTAAATGATTTTGATATTGCTCCGGTAAACCCAACAGCAACATCAAGCGTAAACGGATTACTGTAACTCGCCATTCTAGGGTAGAAATAAAGTAATTCTACCTCTGGGAAATCTCCGTATTGGGAGTATAAAAGGTTAAACTCAATTCCTGTTTTAAATGATACCGCATGGTCTTCGCTATAAAAGTTGGTAGCTATAAATCTATTCTGGAAAGTAAGAATAGGAGGAGCGGTTTGTGATGCCGGGTAAACGCCTCCAGCGCCTTCTCTAGCAAGGAAGTTTAAAAGTGGTGTAGGAAATGCCATTCCATGTTCTGTTGCAAACTGCCACTTGTTATCTGGGTCAGAAGACCAGTTTTTCTTCAGCTTCACATTTGGCATCAAGATAAATGCGAGTGGATGAACAGTGATTTGCATATTGTTTTTTAGGCCCATTACAAAAGGAGCTAATAAACCCATCTCCATTCTTCCTTCACTTAACGTTTTGGCGGTAGAATTTTTCCAAATCATATGAGATTCGGTGGTAGAAGTGGAGTCGTTTTGTGCAAATGAAACCTGAAAAAGGAATATTGCAGCGAGTATAAAAATTGTTCTTAATAGCATAATAGCGGCTTACTTTAATTGGTAAATAGTAGAAATGGGGGCATGGTCTGAAAGTGGCATAGTTGCCATTTCTCCAGAAGTAATACCTTGATGTACCTTTCCAGTATTCGCAATAAAGTCGCCATTGGTGAAAATGTAATCTAGCTTTCTATTCCAAAAACCGTTTTTGTCGGAGGTATACGAAGTGTATAGGTCTTGATTAAGCATGTAAAGATCTTGGGGAATTGCCGCGTCATATTCGGCATAAATTTTCATAGTTTCTAAATCATTTACCAATGTACTGCACGGTAACGGATAGTAAGGTGAGTCTTCCGAACATGCATTATCATCAAAATCACAATACTTTATAGTGCCGGGAGGTACGTTATTGAAATCACCACCTAGAATAAAGTCTTTTCCGCTAGCATCAATTCCGGCAACTTTACTTTTGATTAATTCGAGTTGAATCTTTTTAGTGTCATCGGTACTGTATGCGGTGGTATGGGTTCCTAATACCACAATATCGTTAGTGGCAACAGATACTTCAGCGGTTATGATATTTCGTCTTAAATAGAAGTATTGCACAATGGTACTTTGCTCCTCAATGAGAGGTAGGGCAACACGTTCTGCATTATTTAAAGGATACTTGGATAAAATGGCGTTCCCAGAATTCATTTGACCAATGCCATCACTAGGCACGTAATCGGCTAACCATTGCGGGGCATACACTGCGTAATTAAGATTAGTATGGTTTAAGATATAAGCTACTTGATCTACGTAGCCTGATCTCTTAGAATCGATGTCTACTTCTTGTAAGAAAATGATATCTGGATCCATATTTCTTATTTTGGTTGAGATTCCAGCCATATTATCAAGCACTTCCGCTTCGGTCATTAAAACCCGATTTCCATGGCAATCAAAAAAGAAATCTATTCGTGCTCCGCCAAACTTGACATTCCATGTAACGATGTTTAATGTAGTTGGAGTAGGGATGTTTGTTTTTTTTGTGTCGGCTTCATAATAAGATACCGTTAAGTCTTGGTCTTCAATTTTGGTGTGAAAGGGGTCACAAGAACTAAGTAAAAAAACTAAAATTGGAATGAAGGTAAATTTTTTCATAATCTATTGTTGTTTAGAATAATGTAAAGATATTTATATTATACAATGTTGCCGGGTTTTATTATTTATGACAAATAACAGGCTTTTAGCTCTCCTAGGAAATGAACTTCGGTTAACTAATGTGGGAGCTTTAAAAAGCGATTAGTGGACTTTGAGTGAAATGTTGTGGTAACCCGATATTCCTTTGTGGTTATGCTAGGCGGGGAGCTTTTTAAAAACTCAGATTCAGATTTTGCCTAGATTAAATGGCAAATGGAACGTGAATTTATGATTATTTCGTGATTTCTACAAAACGCAGGTAAAGGGAATATTTTAAAAATACGTTGTTTTAAGTTTTGCTTCTTTGAACGAATAGAAATTCCTAATGGTATTTAAGATTACTTCGTTATCTCTAGAAAATTCTGTGAAGGGCTGTTCTCAAAAATACCCTGTTCCATATGGGTATGTTTTTTAGTTTAAAAAAGAACCTTCAACTTTGGTTGGGATATTTTTTAAACGAAAAAACGCCCCATCTTTCGATGAGGCGTTTTTGAGCGGAGAATGAGAGATTCGAACTCTCGGTACCTTGCGGTACGCTAGTTTTCAAGACTAGTGCATTCGACCACTCTGCCAATTCTCCGCTGCGAAAGTAATTTTCTTTTTGGTTCTGAAAACACTTTTTTAAGAAAAAATAAAAATATTTTTTACCATGGGTTTGTAGCCCATACGGTCACTTCAGGAATCATTCCTCTATTATCCATAGAAAGTGTTGATACTACGGTATGTGCAATTTCCATACTCGTAATTTTTTTATCACTTAGCGGTTTTTCAACTCTGCTTTTTTCTCCGAATGCGGTAGGCACTTCACTTGGATTAATTAGAATTACTCTAATATTATGAGGTCTTAACTCCGCTTGTTGGCATTGAGTGAGTCCACGAAGGGCAAATTTTGACGAAGAATACGCACTACCGGTTTTGTATCCGTTTAATGAAGAGGTCGATCCAATATTAACAACAGTTCCTCCATTTTGCTTTTTAAAAATTTCAGCGGCAACTTTTGTCATCATTGCCACTCCAAATACATTTACCTGAAACATATGTTCAAAATCTGCTCGGGTTAAATTTTCAATAGGCTGATGAATTCCAGTACCTGCGTTATTAATAAGCACATCTAGCTTGCCATAAGCTTTGATCGTTTCGTCAAATGTTTTTTGTACATCCGCATCGTTAGCTACATCAGCATGTATTGGTAAGGCGCCTATTTCTTGAGCTACACGGTTTAATTTCTCTTCATCAAGACCTGTAATAGCTACTTTGCCACCCAACCCTATTAGTAATTTTGCCGTTGACTTTCCTAAACCAGAGCTACCTCCGGTAATTAAGAATACTGCGTTTTTGATTTCCATATGTTTTGATTTTAAAGATAGTTTTTTTACGAATTTAGGTCAATTTAGGAATTACTAATTGTAATAATGAGATATTTAGAAATTGTTCTTTAGAGTTTAGGGCTTATCCATTAAATTTGTCAGTAATTGAGAAGGATATACTAGGATAGGTTTTGGTTATCTTCATGGTTCGGTTTTTGATAAATAAAACGCTTAAAATTAATATGATGAGAGTAATATACTTAACAATTTTAGCCTTCGTGCTCAGTTTTTCAGGAATAGCCCAATCTAAATTAACAGCTCCCCGTGTTTTATTTGCGGTAGAGAATTTTTATCATCCAGAGCACGGTTCTTATGTAGAACTCTATTTGAGTTTTGATGCGCTTTCTCTTCAATATGAAAAGATAGCAGATTATTACCAAGCCAAATTAGAGGTGCTCTACGTAATTAAAAAAGGGTCGAACATAATAAAATACCAAAAATTTGAGATTTTAAGTCCGCAAATGAAAACCGAAAAGGGGAGACAAAATTTTGCTGATGTTCAAAAGATGACGCTTAAACCAGGTGACTATACGGTAGATGTTTCTATTTGGGATGCCAATAGAGAGATTGAACCTGTTAAGGCTTCACAAAAACTGTACGTGCGATTAAAGGATAACAAACTGGATATGTCTAATATCATTTTTGAAAAAGAAGTTACTCCAACAGAAGAGGACGGCCCCTTTGTGAAAAGTGGATACTTAATGACCCCTTGGTTAATTTCTACTATACCTGCGGCAATGGAAGAGTTCTATGTTTATTCAGAGGTATATAATTCAGATTATAAATTAGGTGGAAATGGGGCGTATATTGAGAAACACCAGCTTAGAAACTTAGATGTAGATTCTGTTTTTGAGAATTACTCGATTGTTAAAAGAGTGAATACGAGTCAGGTTAATGTGATATTGAAACGGGTGGATTTAAAAACCTTACCGGATGGAACGTATAGTTATACCATTGAGCTTTTTAACAGAGAAAATGAATTAGTTGGTTCAACCGGAAAGCAATTTTACCGTCAAAGTGATATTCCTTCTTTAAAAAATGGACAAAGAACTGCTGAGGTAGCTGATTTCGAAACCCATATCCGCTCGGCAACTAGTCGAGATTCTATCGTAGATTATATTCGTTGTATTAGACCATTAGGCACGCGTGCAGATCAAAACTTTATTGATTATAACTGGGATAAAGCTAGTACGGAAGTTTTACAATCGTACCTCATTGGTTTTTGGGTAACTTATAAAACAGAAAATGTTTTTGAAGAGTGGATTACGTATAGAAAATTAGTGAAATTGGTAAATAAAGAGTTTGGAAGTGCTGCAAAAGCAGGTTATGATACAGATATGGGAATGGTATATTTAAAATATGGTGCTCCTGACCAAATTACCAATAGATCGAATGAGCCTTCTTCTTATCCATATATCATTTGGCAATTTTATGCACATCCGTTACAGAGTAATGCCATGTACGTATTTTACGACCCATCTTTAACGTATAGAGATTACCAGTTATTACACTCTAATGTACGAGATGAAAAAGACAATCCGCGTTGGAAATTAATTTTACAATCTAGAAATAACGCGAATGGTGATGTAGATAAAGATTCTGGAGCTGACCATTGGGGAGGAGAAGTAGATGATTATTATACTAATCCTAGATAAAAGTTTGGTGAATTTCATGTTTCTATCTACAATTGCAACTTCCATAAAAGGAAGTATTAATTGAGTTTAAATCAAAAGCATATCCTTGAGACTGCCGTTGTACTATTAAGTTACAATAGCTTGCGCTTGGTGAAGAATTTTTTACCGAAAATTATCGCTACTACGCCACTTTCAAAAGATGTGGCGATTATTGTGGTAGATAATGCATCCACAGATGGTACCGAAGAATATGTAAAGCAAAATCATCCGGAAGTGACCTTAATGCGCTTTGATGTAAACCTTGGTTTTACGGGAGGTTATTTAAAGTCATTGGCTCAAATTGAAGCTAAAAACTTTGTCTTAATTAGTTCTGACATTGAAGTAACGGAAAACTGGTTTCAACCGGCTATAGATTTATTGAATTCATCAGATGATATTGCGGCTGTTCAACCCAAAATCATGTCGTTTGACAAGCGTAAAGAGTTTGAATATGCAGGCGCAGCAGGTGGCTATATTGATGCGTTAGGCTATCCTTTCTGTAGAGGAAGAATGATTAATGTATTGGAAGAAGATAACGGACAGTACGATGAAGTTTCAGAAATATTCTGGGCCTCGGGCGCCTGTTTATTTATTAAATCTAAGGCATGGAAAGAAGCCGATGGGTTTGATAAAGATTTTTTTGCGCACATGGAAGAGATTGACATGTGCTGGCGATTAAAAGGTATGGGATACAAGATTATGTACCAGCCTAAATCGGTTATTTATCACATGGGAGGTTTTGTAATTAAGTACGGCTCTCCGGAAAAGATATTTAGAAATCACCGAAATAATCTTTTGATGCTGATTAAAAACTTACCCACTTTTCAGCTTTTATGGAAATTACCGATTCGGTTATTACTAGATCATGCAGCATCGTTGAGTATGCTTAAAGAGAAAAACCCAGAAGGAGCCATCCAAGTATTTAAAGCCCACGCGGATATTTTATTGAATTTAAGCATGTGGTTAAATAAAAGAAAAATCACGCAATCCACTAAAAGTAAAGTGAATAACGTTGGTATATACCATCAGAGTTTGATTTATCAATTCTTTGTTAAAGGCAAAAAGAAATTTGGTGAACTAGGTTGGAAGCCTTAATCCAAAATATTATTCGGTAGATTTTATTTTTAATCCTTTTGTTTCTCTAATTAAAGCAATTAATGTGACGGTAGCTGATAGCGTATCCGCAATTGGGAAAGCCATCCAAATACCATTAATTCCAAAGTAATTAGGTAATATATAAACTAACGGAATTAGAAATAACCCTTGTCTAGTAAGTGTTAGCAATAGTGCGGGAGTAACCTTTCCAATAGCTTGAAAATATGCCGCTCCAATAAGTTGTACTGGTACAAAAGGGGTGACTAAGAACACAATTAAAATAGCGGGAGGGGTTAGCGTAAGTAACTCGGTATCGTTAGTGAAAACATTGGTAAGAAAATCTCGGCCTGTTAAGATAAATATGAAAATAAAAATGGCCATTACCGTAGCGTAAATTATCGCTTTTTTAATGACTTCCCGTACCCGTAAAAAATCGTTGGCTCCATAATTATACCCTGCAATAGGCAGCATTCCTTGCGCTAAACCAATAACAGGGAAAAGAGCAAACATCAATACCCGATTAATTATGCCATATACCGAAATGTAGATTTCACCACCATACTTAAATAGCGAATGGTTTAAAACAATAGAGAGTACACTAACCGCGCCTTGTCTAGCTAAAGTTACCGCTCCTAAACTATTAATTTCGTTGACTATTTTTTTGTTTAATTTGAAATGTTCAATTCGTAATTTTAATTCGCTTTTTGAGCTACTTAGAAAGTATACTGCGTAGCTAAAACTCAAAACATACGAAATCGATGTAGCCCATGCCGCACCTTCTAATCCCCAACCAAAAACATAAATGAAAAAAGGGTCTAAAATAATATTCGCAATGGCAGGAACTAACATAATGTTCATTGCGATTTTAGGAAAACCTTGTGCTCGAATAACATTGTTTCCCATCATAGCAGGAGCTAAAAATGGGACTCCCAATAAAATGATGTGGTAATAGGATTTGGCGGGTTCCAGAATGTTTCCTTGCGCACCAAATAAATGTAAAATCTCTTCGTCAAAATAATACCCTGGAATAACCGTGATTAAAATTAAAACAGCCACCATGGTAATCTGGTTACCAAAAGTATGTGTGGCTTTTTCAATATTATCAGCGCCTAAAGACCTAGAAATGATAGAACCACCACCCACGCCAATAGCCATTCCTACCGATGAAATTAAAAACGTAATTGGTAAAACTACTGTGATGGCACCAATGGCTAATGAACCTACCCATTGCCCCACAAAAATGGTGTCCACAATCATGTAAATCGACATTACTAAAATGCCAATAGAAGCCGGTACAGACTGACTAACCAGTAGTTTATTAATGCTTTCGGTTCCTAATAAAGATGATTGGGATTGGCCCATTTAATATCCGGTTTTAAGGGCCGAAAGATAGCCTTAAAATATGGTTAGAAAAGCGTAGAAATTAGGTTTTACTAATTAGTTTATTGGAATAGTTAATAGAACAAAGAATTGACCGTTAGTTGAATAATTTTCATTTTTAGTTTTGTATAATTGTATAGTAATTATGGCTTTACATGAGTACGTAAAACCAGAGAATTGGAAAAAATGCAGCCAAAATTATTTGCTTTTGTATTGTTAGCGCTTCTATGGGTCAATAATGATTTGATGGCTCAGTGTACGTTTACAAATGCGTATTACGATGATTTTGAATATTCCACTCCTATTCCAGGGTTAGTGCCTGGAACAACGTATCACCCTAATCCTAGTACCTATGCATCTCATTGGGGTCTCAAGGGTGTTTACATGAATTTTGTAAATAACCTACCCACGAATTCATTGGTTTTAAGTAGGTCTTTTGCGGTTTGTCCAAATAGTCAGTACAGAGTTCGAATTTGGTTAAAGGAAATAAATGGAGGCTCAAGTACGATTACGCTTCGTTTAAGAGATAGTAATAACAATATTCTAACAACGTATACTTCTACCTTTATTCAATCTATGGGTTGGGTTTTATGGACATCACCTAATGTAATACCTACTTCAGGGACCCTGTATTTTGAGTTGATTTTTGTTTCTGGTGTTGGCAATAATGACTTTGGTATGGATGATTTATACATGGATATTTGTACGCCTCCTGTTTCTTCGCAACCCATGAATTTATGCTCTAATTCGATTCCAATAAATTTATATGATTCTTTAGTAACTCCAACAAGTATAACTGGCACATGGTCAGGTCCTTCCACTTTAAATAATGGATACCTGGGCACGTTTAACGCGAATTCAATGTTAGGCGGAACCTACAATTACACGGTATCAAATAGTATTAGTGCATGTCCTGATTCTGTGGGGTCGTTTAATTTAACATTAGGTCTAGCTCCGGTAATTGATTTAGGAAATGATACTTCGCTATGTACAAATGATACTTTACTGCTAGATGCTTTTTACCCAAATTCCACTTATGTATGGCAAGACGGCTCTGTCGATTCGTCTTTTAATGTCACTTCTGCGGGTATGTATACAGTTACAGTGACTAATGATTGTGGTGCAATAGATATAGATACTATTATAATTGGGTATAGTTCTTATCCAATAGTGAGTCTAGGAAATGATTCTACACTCTGCGACTTGGATACTTTAAGATTGAATGTATATCAGCCAAATGCCACTTATTTATGGCAAGATAACTCGGTAGATTCTAATTTTAATATCACCAATTCAGGTACTTATTGGGTGGGTTTAACCATTAATAATTGCAGCTCTTTTGATACGGTAATAACAGTTTTCACGCCTTTGCCTAGTGTTAATTTAGGGCCAGATACTACGATATGTCAAGGAGACTCTATTCTGCTAAATGCAATGAACCCCACTGCAACTTTCTTATGGCAAGATAATAGTACAAATAGTACTTTTCAGGTCTCTCAGTTAGGTCAATATTGGGTGGAGGTTACCGCTAATAATTGTGTTTCTTCCGATAGTATTTTGTTTAATATTCAACCCTTACCAATCGTTAATTTAGGACAGGATACCTCGGTATGTAATGGATACGTTTTAAGTATGGATGCTTTCAATCCTAACGGGACCTATTTATGGCAAGATAATTCTGTTAATTCCTCCTTGAATGTTACGGTTTCGGGTAGTTATTGGGTGGAAGTGGATGTAAATACATGCGTGAGCTCTGATACTATTAATGTGGTGTATAATCCCATTCCAGTAATTGATTTAGGGAACGATACGGTAATTTGCTTTCCGGATACTTTGGTATTAGATGCCTCCTATCCAGGAGCAACATATATGTGGCAAAATAATAGTGCTTTACCTCAATTTAACGCGCATAATCAAGGTTTGTTCTATGTTTCTGTTACGCGGTTTAACTGTAATTTTCGAGATAGTATTAGTATTACAGTGGAACCTAAACCAGACGCGGATTTAGGTAATGATACTGTTTTATGTACTGGAAATACGTTCTTATTAAGCTCATCCAGTCAAGGAGCTTCTTTTTTATGGCAAGATGGTTCCACCAAATACTATAATCAAGTTTATACTGCGGGCCAGTACTGGATAGAGGTGACCAAAGGGAATTGTTTTAACACAGACACTATTTTTGTTACTGGAATGGACGAACCTATTGTTAATATTGGAAATGACACTTCCATTTGCCCATATGACTCCGTGCTTCTTTCCACATCCAATCCTTTTGCCACGTATGCATGGAGCACTGGAGAAGTGGATTCATCCATAACGGTTAATCAAAAGGGGCAATACTGGGTAGAAGTCACCAATGCGTGTGGTACAACAACAGATAAAATAAATTTATTTGTAATCGGATTACCAGAAGTTGACCTAGGGGAAGATATGCAGTCTTGTTTTGGTGATGAGGTTATTTTAGATGCAAGTTGGCCAAATTCTACGTATGAATGGACCGATGGCTCTGCTCAAGAAACGTATACCGTTTATGAAGCAGGAGAGTATCTTGTGAGTGTGACTAATAAGTGTGGAACAACTAAGGATACCGTACTATTTGAATTTAAAGATTGCGATTGCTTATTGTTTATACCGAATGCTTTTACGCCTAACGGAGATAACATTGATGAAGCTTTTGGTCCGGTAGCAAATTGCGAATTAAAGGCGTATAGCTTAGTTATTTTTG
The DNA here is from genome assembly GCA_964195485.1 of uncultured Desulfobacterales bacterium. GTDB lineage: Bacteria > Bacteroidota > Bacteroidia > Flavobacteriales_G > Salibacteraceae > CAJXZP01. The sequence continues at coordinate 2,086 of CAXMPG010000113.1, read as the reverse complement.
ATCGCTGGGGAATGGAGGTGTTTAGTACCGAAAACCCAAATGCGAAGTGGGATGGGACCTCTTATGGTAAATGGTTAGCGAATGGAGTCTATAGCTATGTCATAAAATTCAACTTCGAAAAAAGGGGGGCGAAAATTGAATATGAAGTTACTTACGGTGATGTAACCCTAATGAGATAAAAGGCTTTTTATGGGTTTTGTAATGGATTGCTGGTAATCTATTTTTGGTTTAATTGTTGGATGAGGTCCAAGAAATTACACCTAATTAAAAACCTTTTTCATGAAAAAACGTAGAAGTATTAACCTATTACTGATAGCCTCGTTACTATGTATCAATTACAGTTGTTCAGTAGAGAAAAAACTGTATTCTAATGGGTATTATATAAAATGGAATCAGAGTAATAAAACTATGAAACCCATTAATTCTAATACGCAACCTCCGTCAACCGATACGACTGCTTCAATAACTCCCCATAAAGACCTGCCTACTTTAGGGGTTAATGAGGATGAGTTTTCTGTTTTGTACACCACTGAATCAGAAATAATTGTTCCTCAAAAGGAAGCGATTTCTGAAGTTGGAAAGAGTCAAGAATCGGTAGCACACAAACCGTCTAATCCCAATTATAAAGAAGTGGTGAAGGGAGTGAAAATGGCGAAGGAATTGGTGCGTAATGTACACCCAGAAAAAAGTACCCAGCGAATGCATGGATTAGCAGTGGCAGGGTTTGTTTTGGCCTTGGTAGGTTGGTTTACACCCGTTAACATAGCACTGGTCCTATTGATTTTAGGAGTTGTTTTTGCCGCGATTGCATTAGCTAGAATATCCAAACAACCTGAAGTATATAAAGGTAGCGGTTTAGCAATTGCCGCTTTTGTGGTAGCGTTAATTGGAGTCCTTATTGTTTTCGCTATGTAGGGAAATAGCTTTGAAAAGTTTGGGCATAAAAAAAGGCTTTCTAAAAATTAGAAAGCCTTTTTTTATAATGTTATTTGAGTGCTATTGAACGAATGATTGCGCGTGCGCTAAATATTTTTCAATATCACGTCCTTCTTGTGAGTTTGGATATTGCTCGCTAATTCTTTCGTAAAATTTTACAGCAGATTTAAAGTCGTTTATTTCTTCAGAAATAATTCCAGCCTTTTTTAAATAAATCGGTGTTGAATAATCGTTTACATAAGCGTTAGCTGCTTTTTCGTATGCTGTAATAGCATCTTCATAAGCCTCTAGTTGTGCTAAACAGTCACCAATTCCACCTTCTTTTAATGCTCTTGTAATATGATCAGCAGGAGCGTATGATTTGAAATAATCAATAGCATCTTCATATGATCCTGTATGCATTAAAGAAACAGCCATATAGTACTTTGAAGTGTTTCCGATATCTGTGGATCCGTAAGTATCAATAACTTCTTCAAAACCAATAAATTCATCATTTCCGTACATCGCTAATTCAAATGAATCAACAGCAAATGCTTTTTGCGCTTGATACACATCTTCGGCAGCATTTTTTTGAAGTGGCGGCAAATACATGTTATAGTAATAAAACACACCTAATATTAACATGATGATTACCCCAACGGCAATACCTACTGGTTGCTTTTTCTCATCCAAAAACTTCTCCGCCTTTGAATATGCGTCACCAATATTAATGTCTTCTTCTTCTACTTGATGTTTACTCATCTTTAACTACATTTTTAAGCGCGCAAATATAATTTATAAGTGCATACAATTGTTGAAAAATTGAATACATCCCAAGGTTTTTTGTACTTACCTTTGTTCACAACTAAAAAACAGGAATGCACCTCAAGCAAATATCGGTCGTTAATTTTAAAAATCATTTAGAAGCAAGTTTTGAATTCTCTGATTCAATTAACTGTTTTACAGGTGATAACGGGGTGGGTAAGACCAATATTTTAGATGCTATTTACTACCTGTCTTTTTCGAAAAGCTTTTTCAATTCTATTGATTCTCATAACATTAATTTTGGTCAAGATTTTTTTATAATTCAAGGCGAATATGACCTTAATGGTAAGAATGAGCTTATTTATGTAGGGTTAAAGCAAGGTAAAAAGAAGACTTTAAAAAGAAA
>CAXMPG010000112.1:0-8128 GCA_964195485.1 uncultured Desulfobacterales bacterium | reverse complement strand
ATGACACGATTCAATTACGGGTTGAAAAATGTACTTGTCGATGATTATCAAAATAGAGAAACCAAATACAGTGCAGCCACAGAATGGAAAAATCATAACTTGTTAATTGGAGTGGGAGTTAAGATTAGGTAAGGTGTTATGAGTAGTGTTGGAAGAGCTATAACTTACACCCGATTAACAATATTTCTCTAACAACTCAGCCAAATTTCTATCATTAGCTAAACGTGGAATCTTGTTTTGTCCGCCCAATTTACCTTTTGATTTCATCATGTGTAAGAAACCCTCTTTTTTAACTGGAGTAACTACCAATGGCTTTAAAACATTTCCAGTAATAAGGTCTTTGTAGTACGGATTTTTAGATTGTAATACCGCGTCCAATTTCAAACGAAACGCATCCATATTAGCTGGAGGTCTATCAAATTCAATAAACCACTCGTGGTAAGGTAAACCTTGTTCTGGTGCAATTTGAGGAGCCAAATGAAACTCCCGAACCTCGGTGTCAAAAATGGGCATTATTTCTTGGATAGAGGATTCTACTTCTTCTGCAATAACATGCTCTCCAAAGGCAGAGGTGAAATGTTTTATTCTTCCAGTAACCACAATTCGGTACGGATCGGTGTTTACAAATTTCACGGTGTCGCCAATATTATAACCCCATAAACCAGCGTTTGTACTCAAAATAAGTACATAATTAACCCCTAGTTCTACATCTTGTAACATGATTCTACTTGGGTTTTCGTCATCAAACTCGTTGACTGGAGTAAATTCAAAAAAGATTCCGGCATTTACATTTAGCAATAACCCTTCTTCGGTTTGAGTATCTTGAAAAGCAATAAAACCTTCACTTGCGGGGTAGGTTTCAACGCTTGGAATTTCTCTTCCAATAAGCCGTTTGAAAATGGCTTGATACGGCTGAAAGTTGACTCCTCCGTGTACAAAAAGAGAGAAGTTTTCAAATATTTCAGAAACGGTTTCTTTACCCGATTTTTCAATTAAACGCTCAAAATACATCTGTACCCACGAAGGGATTCCGCTAATTAAGCGCATGTCTTCCGGTAAAGTTTCATCTACGATTTTATCCACTTTTGTTTCCCAATCGTCAATCATGTTGGTTTCCCAACTTGGTAGTCTGTTTTTTTGCAAATAGGAAGGTACCCAATGTGCGGTAATACCCGAAAGTCTACCTAGAGAAACTCCGTTTATATCTTTCAACTCCGGACTTCCTTGTAAGAAAATCATTTTACCATCAATGAAACTGGTGTTACCCGTTTCCTCTACATAACATAACAAAGCCAATTTTGCCGCATCTACATGATGCGCTACAGATTCTTTAGAAATAGGAATGAATTTAGCGCCAGAGGTGGTGCCAGAGGTCTTGCAAAAATAGGCCGGTCTACCGGGCCAAACCACATTTTCTTCTCCTTCAACTACACGGTCAATGTATTTTTTTAATCCTTCGTAATCTCTTACTGGAATGTTTTGTTTGTAATCTTCATAGGTTTTAATACGACTAAAAGAATGGGCCTTTCCAAAGGCGGTATCTTGACCTTGACGCAACAGATCAATCATGGTTTTTTGTTGCCACTTAATAGGTTCGCTAACCGTTCTTCGTAGTTTGCTAACCAAAATGTTGGCGTAAATTTTCCCTATGATTGATTTTATACTCATCTCTACAAACCTACTAATCTTATTCTATTAAAAGGTTCGGTAAATTGGTTGCGAAAAGTTTTACTGCAATTGCCAATAATATGACCCCAAAAACTTTACGAATTATCTTAATACCATTGGCACCTATGACTTTTTCAATTTTCTCTGAAAATTTCAAAACAATATATACTACCGCAATATTTATAATAATGGCAACTACAATATTAATGGTTTCAAATTCTGATTTTAACGATAGAATCGTTGTTAAAGATCCTGCTCCTGCAATAAGAGGAAACGCTAAAGGAAACACCGCTGCAGATTCAGGAACGTCATCCTTAAATATAGCTACTCCTAAAACCATTTCGAGCGCTAGCGCTAATAAAACGAATGCACCTGCAACAGCAAAAGAGTAAACGTCAATACCAATAACACTTAAAATACTTTCGCCAACAAAAACAAAAGCAATCATAATAATGGCCGAAACTATACTGGCCTTTTCCGACTGAATATGTCCTACTTTTTGACGTAAATCAATAATCAATGGGATTGAACCAATGATATCTACTACCGCAAATAAAATCATTGCAGCGGGTAATATTTGTTTGAAATCAAGTCCTAACATAATGGATGATTTAATTGATTAATAAATTTTCAATAACAACAGGAAAATGCTGATGCTCTAATTTATGGATGTTTGAAGCCAATGAATCTGGAGTGTCGGTCGATCTTATAGCACATTTAAATTGTGCTATAACAGCCCCTTCATCGTATTTGTTATTAACGTAATGAATGGTGATTCCACTTTCTGTATCGCCCGAAGCAATTACGGCTTCATGTACTTTATCACCATACATTCCTTTACCGCCATAATTGGGTAAAAGTGCTGGGTGAATATTGATTATTTTGTTTGGAAATGCGTTGACCATATTCACAGGGACCAACCATAAAAAACCAGCTAAAACGACCAAGTCAATTTTGTTTTCTTGTAAAACCCCTACGATTATATCCGATTTTGAAAACTCAGCTCTATTAAAAACACGTACTGGAACGTTGAATTTATTAGCTCTTTCAATAACGCCTGCTTCCGGATTGTTTACCAAAACCATTTGTACATTAACCGCTCTACTGGATGTAAAATGCGCCATTATTTTTTGAGCGTTTGTTCCAGAACCAGATGCAAAAATCGCAATGTTTTTCATGATGCAAAACTAGTAGCTTTTTGGATTAATAGAAACCTTGTGTAGAGATTATTCTGCCTTTTAATGCAATGTTTTCCATCTGGGTTTTTACGGAGCTTGTCTAAGTAAGAGACAAGTTTTAGTGGGATTACCCCACTAAAACCTCAAATAATTAGAATCACCGTAACTTAAAAATCTAAAATCATTATCCAAGGCATACTGGTAAGCCTTTTTCCAATCATCTCCAATTACAGCAGATACCAATAATAAAAGCGTACTTCCGGGTTGATGAAAATTGGTGATAAGCGCCCCACAAACACGAGGGGAATAACCTGGTGCAATTATTAAACGCGATTTAGCCACAAGGTGCGACAAGTTATTTAAGTGTAAATGGGTTGCTAAGGCAGTCAAAGATTCTTCTTTACTGTAATTTTGAGGTAAGTCGTAGGCATCCCATTGCATAAGTTCATGCAATTCAGGATTCTTGGAATGAGTTAGTACTTTAACGCCAAACCAATATAAGCTTTCAATAGTTCGCATAGAGGTAGTGCCAACTGGAGTAATACGTTTAGTGCTTTTGGCTAATTCTAAAATAGTGGCAAGATCAACATCTATCCACTCGGCATGCATGGGGTGGTCTTTCATAGTATCTGAAGATACCGGCTTAAAAGTACCCGCGCCTACATGCAACGTGATTTGCGAAGACGTAATTCCTTTTTGCTTCAACTCTTCCACTAAATCGTTCGTGAAGTGTAAACCAGCAGTGGGAGCTGCAACAGAGCCTTCCTCTTTGGCGAAAACGGTTTGATAGCGTTCTTTATCTGAATCGGTTACATCTCTTTTAATGTATGGTGGTAGTGGAATTCTACCCACCTGTTCTAAAACTTCAGAAAACGTTAAGTCCTCAGGAATCCATGAAAAAGTGATTAAAAACTCGCCCTCTAAGCGTTCTGTTAATTCTGCTTTGAGTTCAAAGCCTTGGTTATTTGAAATAGACAAAAAAGCTTCTTTCCACTTCTTAACTCCACCAACTAAACACACCCATTGGGCAGAGCCTTGAGCCGACATAGCCAAGCTCAAATCAATATGTTCGCCATACGGTTCTAAACAGAAAATCTCAATGTCTCTCCCATTTTTGTTTTGGAAAATAATACGTGCTTGAACTACACGTGTATTATTGAAAATAAGATGAGAGTTTGGGTCTAATACCGATGAAATATCACCAAATACAGTTTCGGAAATTTGGCCATCATCATAAACTAATAGCTTTGATTCAGTACGATTTTCCACCGGTTTTACCGCAATACGCTCATTGGGTAAATCGTATGTGAAATCAGATATAGATAGATTTTGGACTTGCTCTTTCATTGAAAATTTTATTGCCGCAAATGTAGGGTTAGCAATGCTTATTGGCAATAGGTTTATTTACGCTAGCTTAATTAAATGGACTAGCGGATCACCTCAAAACAAGTAATGGTAATCGTTTTTCCAATCATACAGATAGTAGCCGCAGGAGTTTCGTTGTATGCCACTTTTACCTTCAATTCTGTGCCATTTTCATCATCTGATACGGAAATATAATCGCTGACGTTTAAGGGTTCTAATTTTTCATTATTTGCTAGAACTAATACCCAATTACAGCCATCTAAATGTATTTTTTTTAGAGCCATTTCTATCCCGTTTTCACAAACAGGTAATGCCGGTTTTGAATCTGGTTTTGCTTCAATAATTTTGCGATTGGTACAGGAAGCAAACATTAAGAATGCGGAGATTATAGAAATTAATGCGATTTTCATTCTTCCGTGGGATTTGTAACGTCTGGTTTTATTGGAATAGGAGTAGTGTTGAAAATTCTAAAATTACTTTTTCCGATTACTTTAGTTCGTCTAACACTTAACAAATAAAGAATCCCTCCAGTACCCACCATTATAGCAGAGGGGAGCCAAACGGAATTGCTAAAAACATATCCCCTAGCTTCGTAATTTAAAATATTGTTGATGGCGTCTATACCAAAATAAAAGGTGCCACTTACCATTAAAGCTCCTCCAAAAAACCGCATGGTTTTACGGGTAGAATAAACGGTGCTTACTTCTGATAATAGGATTATTCGGCCATCAATAATAAAGCTAGAGTCATAAATAACATCTAGTGTACCGGATACTTTTTCTTTATCCAGTAATTTGATTTTTAAATGGTCACCCGCATAATAGTGGATACGTTTTACTTTTCCGCTTTTATCCAGTCCCAAAGTATGTTGAGAAAAGACGACTTGTACACTCATTATTAAAAGTAATATGAACGTAAGAGATAATTGTTTAATAGGCGTGGATGTCACTAGCATTTTGTAAAGATATGCATCACATATAATATATGAACTAACCCTGACGGAAATCATGTTTTTTTGGAACTGTAAAACCCATATTTGCCAAACACCAAAAAAAAACAATAATATGCCATTTTATCAAAAATTGGGTCAAGTGCCAAAAAAAAGACACACAGTTAACCGTAAAGAGAATGGAGAGCTGTTAAGTGAGCAGGTATTTGGTACAGCTGGATTTACTGGAATGACATCAATTCTTTATCATATGCAGCCACCAACAACGGTTTTGCGCTATGGTAAAGAATATTCAGTGGCACCAGAGATTGCGCTTGAGCGTAACTTAAAAATGACGCTTCTTAAAGGGATGGAGATTAAACCTGAAGATGATTATTTAGAAAGTAGAAAAACGGTTTTGACCAATGCTACGGTAAATATTACTTTGGCTGCTCCGCGTAAATCTTTAACGGAATATTTTTACAAAAATGGTGATTCAGATGAGGTTGTTTTTGTACACAAAGGAACCGGTACTTTACGTACTTTAATGGGTAATATCCCATTTGAATATGGCGACTATTTAGTTATTCCTAGAGGAATGGTTTACCAAATAGAATTTGATACAGAAGACAATCGCTTATTTATTGTAGAAAGTAAAGATCCTGTTTTCACTCCAAAAGGATATAGAAACAACTTTGGTCAATTATTAGAACATTCTCCCTATTGCGAACGTGACATTCACGGCCCATCTGAGTTAGAAACGCACGATGAGCAAGGCGAGTTTTTAGTGAAAATTCGTAAGCAAGATGTGATGTACGAAGTTTATTATGCCAATCATCCATTTGATGTAAATGGATGGGACGGGTATAATTACCCCTACAAGTTTTCTATTCATGATTTTGAACCAATTACGGGTAGAATTCATCAGCCACCTCCAGTGCATCAAACTTTTGAAGCAGCTTCATTTGTAATTTGTTCATTTGTACCACGTATGTACGATTATCATCCAGATTCAATTCCCGCACCTTACAATCATAGCAATATTGATTCTGACGAATTGTTATATTATGTTGATGGAGATTTCATGAGTCGTAACAATATTGAGAAAGGTCATATATCTTTGCACCCAGCCGGATTAGTTCATGGTCCTCATCCTGGTGCTGCTGAACGTAGCATTGGTAAAAAAGGAACCGAAGAATTAGCAGTTATGGTTGACACTTTTACGCCTTTAATGGTGACTAAAATTGGAGTAGAAATATCAGATCCAGATTATTATAAATCATGGGCAAATCATTAATATTGTAGCGTATTAAATATTGCACAATGGCAGACAAAAAAAATGTAAAAGACCTACAGAACATCGAGTATGGTTTAGAAAAAATATTTGAAGGAGCACAAGATTTCCTTCCGTTATTAGGAACAGATTATGTAGAGTTTTACGTAGGTAACGCAAAACAAGCAGCACACTTTTACAAAACAACTTTTGGTTTTCAATCTCACGCTTATCGCGGATTAGAAACGGGTTCTAGAGATGAAGTGAGTTATGTTTTAAAGCAAGATAAAATTCGTTTAGTATTAACCACACCGCTGAATAGCAAAAGCCCAATTAATGCGCATTTAGCTAAGCACGGTGATGGAGTTAAAGTTGTTGCCTTATGGGTAGAAGATGCTACCTCGGCATATGAAGAAACTACCAAACGTGGGGCTAAATCGTTTATGGAGCCTACCGTTGAAAAAGACGAGCATGGTGAAGTAGTGCGTTCAGGTATTTATACTTACGGAGAAACAGTTCACATATTTGTAGAGCGTAAAAATTACAACGGACCATTTTTACCCGGTTTCAAAGAGTGGAAGTCAGATTACAATCCAACTTCAACCGGACTTAAATTTATTGACCACATGGTGGGTAATGTAGGTTGGGGAGAAATGAACCAATGGGTTGCTTGGTACGAAAACGTAATGGGTTTTGTAAACTTCTTATCTTTTGACGACAAGCAAATTACTACCGAGTACTCTTCATTAATGAGTAAGGTAATGAGTAATGGAAACGGTCGTATTAAGTTCCCAATTAACGAGCCTGCTAAGGGTAAGAAAAAATCACAGATTGAAGAATATCTTGATTTCTATGAAAGCCCAGGGGTACAGCATATTGCGGTAGCTACCGATGATATTGTTAAAACCGTTGCTGAACTAAGAGCTAGAGGTATTGAATTTTTACCACCTCCACCCCAAGCATATTATGATGCAATTCCAGCACGTTTGGGTTCGCACATGGATTTCATGAACGAGGATATTGATGAGCTTCAAAGGCTTTCAATTTTAGTGGATGCAGATGAAGAAGGATACTTACTTCAAATTTTTACTAAGCCAATCGAGGATCGTCCAACATTGTTTTTTGAGATAATCCAAAGAATGGGTGCTAAAGGTTTTGGTGCTGGTAATTTCAAAGCTCTTTTTGAGTCTATTGAAAGAGAACAAGCTAATAGAGGAACACTTTAATAAACGTTTCTTTTTAAATATAGAAAGAGTCGTCAAGTAATTGATGACTCTTTTTTTGTGCTTAATTATTTGGGCATTTCCCCATTCTGCGAAAAGCTTCATGCGGTCGGGCTTTCCGCACTCGCTTTTTAAAGCTGCCTTCGAGACCGCAGTCCTTTGGCCTGCTCCTCAGACATCTTTAAAAGAGCTCAAACAATTGCTTCTATCCCTAATGCGAATAAAATGCGCTCTACTTTACAGATTTTCATTCATCATAAAAAGGAACTATTATGAATAGTTAATACCCAAATTTAACCTGCCCTTTCAGGGCGCTACATGTTTAATGTATCAAAACTACCTAAGGCGGTGCCTTTGGCTAAAGTAAGCTGCCACTTTGTGGCGTTTTGTACTTCAGTATTTAAAAGCTTAGGTAAGTTTCACGGGCTGAAAGCCCAGTTCATTTAGCATGAGGCAACGCCTCATGAATTAAAGGGATTACAAACCTTTCGCC
>CAXMPG010000111.1:0-2240 GCA_964195485.1 uncultured Desulfobacterales bacterium | reverse complement strand
TTATTCTCTGTATTACAATTTTCGCACTTCTTTGTTTGGCTAGATGCACTTGCAATTCCTACAGTTACAATACCGGTTGGAACGGCTATTATGGCGTAACCTATAATCATTACAAAAGAGGAGATAATTTTACCTAAAACTGTTGTTGGCACCATATCTCCATAGCCTACTGTAGTAACTGTAACTACTGCCCAGTATATACTTTGTGGAATACTGGTAAAGCCTTCTTCTCCACTTTCAACCACATACATAATGGTCCCCATAAAGGTGACAATTGCCAAAACGGCCATTAAAAAAATACTGATTTTGTACAAACTTGATTTTAGAGCGTTCAGTAATACTTGGGCTTCTGAATTGAATCGAACCAGTTTTAAGATTCTAAAAATTCTTAGTAATCTGAAAATTCTTACGACTAATAAATAGTGGTATCCAACTAAAAAGAAACTTAAATAGGTAGGTACAATTGATAGTAAATCAATCACGCCCCATAAACTAAAAATATACTTAATAGGTTTGGGGCTAATCCATATTCTAAGAAGGTATTCTAACGAAAAGAAAACGGTAAGCGCCCATTCAATGTTCCAGAATAGACCCGTATAATCGGAACCTAATTCGGGTACACTTTCTAGCATAACTATAATAACACTAAATAGTATTATCCAAAGTAGAAATACATCAAAACGCTTACCTGCTTTAGTTTCAGTACCGAAAACAATGGTATTTAAATTTTTTCTAACCGTCATTTCATGTTGGTTTTGGTATCCAATATTATTCTATCAATAGTTGTATTAAAAGCACAAAAAAGTTAACGCAATTAGTAAAAAGCTATAACTCATTAATATAATTCTTACTGAACAATTAATTTATACACTTCATTTGATTCCATATCACGTACTACATACACGCCATGGTTTAAGCTAAAAACGTTTATCGATTTTTGACTATAGAATTGTAACACTTGTATACCAGATATATTATAAATTATACCAGAAGTAATTTTATTAAAGTTTACAATCCCATTATCTACGGGATTAGGAAACATTACAAAGTTGGGTAATGAAGGATTTTCTACTCCTACTAAACCTCTATCATCATACACATTAATATTATCAATAAACAGGTTGTTCCCTTGTCCGTTAGCTGTTTCAAGCCTTACCATAATGTTTTGCTCATTTTTATAGGCTGCCAAATTCACATACTCTGTTCTCCAATCCGAAGAATCAATCGGAAACCAATTGTTTTGCGAAGGTTTAGTGGTGGTCTCTAAATCGGTAGGACCTTTGGCGTATAATGGCGTTCCCCAAGTTTGACCACAATCTGTAGAGACTTTCACGTATAACGAATCTGCAAATCCAGTAAACTTAAGTTGGTAACTCAAATCAAACGATAGCATTAGAGAATCTGTAGCCGCTAGGTTAAGCATAGGAGTTTGAATATAATCATGCTGGTAGTTTCTTGGGCTATACCGCGATAACTCCATCATAGCTGCATTTGACACTCTGTTTAACCCTTGAACCGTAACGGTGTCCCACGTTCTCTGTTCATCCTCGTTTCCTACATACATTGAGCTTTCAAAAACATGCGTAGAATCAAAGTTTTCTAAATACGGAAGATTAGTTTCATCGTTTACCCAAAAGCGAACAAATCGTGTATTATTAATGGTATCCCCTTCGTTTAATTGACCAAAATAGCGTGCGGTCATATATAGCTCATTCCACCCTGGTTGAACCAAGCTTTCCATACCAAAAAACACACTATCATTAATTCCAAAAGTGCCAGAAATAAAGGTTCTAGTAACAAAGGCTCCACCCGGAATACCTAGTTCAATCTCTACCGTTGAACTAGGTACAGTTGTCGAATTATCAAAGTACCCTACAATTACTTTTGGGTCACAATAGCTCTGATAATTATCTATATTGAAGCGAGTTAAGTGAATATCTAAATTAGAGTTTTGAGGAATAGCTGGGGTATACAAGTTAGCTAAATAATTAAACGAAGCCACCGCGTCTAACATTCCCATTCCATAGGTATTGTCTTCGCCTACTGCGCCTAAATCAATAGCGCTGTAATACATCGCTTCTTTTAATTCGGTAGCCGTAGCATTTGGAAAAGCTTCTCTTAATAATAAGGTTACTCCGGAAACATGAGGAGCAGACATCGAAGTACCTTGAAAATTAGCAAAAGCAAAACTTCCATTTGAATTTCGAATAGAAGAACGAACGGCAACACCTGGAGCAACA
>CAXMPG010000110.1:0-17256 GCA_964195485.1 uncultured Desulfobacterales bacterium | reverse complement strand
TACACTCGCCATATGCTTCGGCAGCTGCTTCCATAATAGCTTCACTCATAGTTGGGTGAGGGTAAACAGTGGAAATAATTTCATGACCTGTAGTTTCTAATTTACGTATAGAAACTAAATCAGCAATCATTTCAGTTACGTTATAACCAATCATGTGACCACCTAATAACTCCCCATATTTAGCATCAAAAATAAGTTTAACAAATCCTTCATTCTGACCAGCAGCAGATGCTTTACCTGATGCAGAGAATGGGAATTTACCTACTTTGATTTCGTATCCAGCCGCAATTGCTGCTTTTTCTGTCATACCAACAGATGCAACTTCAGGAACGGTATACGTACATCCAGGAATGTTACCTTTATCAATAGGTTTAGGATTTAATCCTGCAATTTTTTCAATGGCAACAATTCCTTCGTGAGAAGCAACGTGAGCCAAAGCAGCTCCAGGAACGATATCACCAATAGCCCAAACACCTGGGATGTTAGTTTGACCAAACTCATCTACTAATACTTTACCAGCGTCAGTAGCAATACCTACATCTTCCAATCCAATATTTTCTAAGTTAGAAACAATTCCAACGGCAGAAAGAACAACGTCAGCTTGAATAATTTCTTCGCCTTTTTTTGTTTTAATGGTTACTTTACAACCATCACCTGAAGTATCTACAGATTCAACAGATGAGTTTACCATAACAGTCATTTTCGATTTCTTGAAAGAACGAGCTAATGTCTTAGAAACATCTTCGTCTTCTACAGGAACGATTGTAGGCATAAACTCTACTAAAGTAACCTTACATCCCATGGTATTGTAGAAATAAGCAAACTCAGAACCAATTGCACCAGAACCTACAATAACCATAGATTTAGGGAATTTAGTTAAGGTCATCGCATCTCTGTAACCAATGATTTTCTTTCCGTCTTGCGGTAAGTTTGGTAATTGACGTGAACGTGCACCGGTAGCTAGAATTATATTTTTAGCTTCGTATTCTGTTACTTTTCCAGCATCATCCGTAACCGCAATTTTATTTGAAGAAACTAATTTACCAAAACCGTTTATAACATCAATCTTATTCTTTTTCATAAGGAATTGAACTCCCTTACTCATCTTGTCTGCAACACCACGACTACGTTCAACTACCTTATCGAAATCAAATTCAATGGGTTGTTGTTTAATTCCGTAGTTCTCTGCATGAATCATGCTTTCGTAAACACTTGCTGATTTAAGTAATGCTTTGGTAGGAATACAACCCCAGTTCAAACAAATACCACCAATTTCAGCTTTTTCAATAACTGCGGCTTTCAAACCTAACTGAGAAGCTCTAATAGCTGCAACATATCCACCAGGACCACTTCCTAGTACTAAAACATCGTAATTCATATCGTTAAAATATTTAATTGATTTGGGATGCGAAATTAATGTTTTTAGGATTATTAAATAAATGATTTACGGCTTTCCTTATTATATATTAATAATATCCTAGTGTACAACCACTCAAGTATAAAAGCCAAAGGGATTTAGCGATTATGGATGAATAGAATCTTTTAAAAATTGCTTGGATACGGGATGATTGTTTTCATGGAAACTTCTAATTTCGTTTACAATTAATAAAAAGCATGAAACACGAGAAAATTATTAAATCTAACTTGGTTGATATTATCAATAAGGAGATTTACCCTGCCGCTATTACTTTATTTGGAAAGGTAATTTCAAAAATTGAAAGAATTGACGAGAATCTAAACACCTACGTTTTACCCGGATTTATTGATGCGCATATTCATATAGAGTCTTCTATGTTGGTGCCTTCTGAATTTGCTCGATTGGCGGTTGTTCATGGAACTGTAGCAACGGTATCTGACCCACATGAAATAGCTAATGTACTGGGAATTGAAGGTGTTAAATACATGATTGAGAATGGGAAAAGTGTTCCTTTTCATTTTTATTTTGGTGCTTCTCCCTGTGTTCCTGCCACTCCTTTTGAAACTGCAGGTGCAGAATTAAGTGTAAGTGACGTAGAAGAATTATTACAAATGGATGAGATAAAATATGTCTCAGAAATGATGAATTGGCCGGGAGTTTTGAATAAGGATTCAGATGTATTTGCCAAAATAGATTTAGCTAAAAAATACGGAAAACCAGTAGATGGTCATGCGCCCGGATTAAAAGGGGAAATGGCGGAAGCTTATGTGAAAGCCGGAATTACAACGGATCATGAGTGTTTTACAGCCGAAGAGGCACTAGATAAAATGAAACACGGAATGTATGTGCAGATTCGTCAAGGAAGTGCCGCCCGTAATTTTGATGCTTTGTATCATTTAATAAATGAACATCACGATTTAATGATGTTTTGCTCGGATGATAAGCACCCTGATGATTTGAAAAAACGCCATATTAATGAAATGGTGGTTAACGCTATAGAAAAAGGACAAGACCTATTTAAAGTGTTACAAATAGCATGTGTTAATCCTGTAAACCATTATAACCTGGAGGTTGGACAATTAAGAGTAGGTGATAATGCTGATTTTATTGAAGTAAATAACCTCACAGAATTTAAGGTAGGAGCAACTTGGATTGAGGGTAAAAAAGTAGCCGAATTTGGCGAAACATTTATCAAATCTCAACCTATTGAAATCGTCAATAAATTTGACATTGAAGCGTTAACTTTAAGTGATATTAGTTTACCAGAAAATAGCGCTGATGTGAATGTTATTGAGGTTTTGGATGGCGAATTAGTAACCAATAAAATTCAAGGTTCTGCAATAATTAAAGATGGAAATTTGGTTTCTAATGTAAAGGATGATGTTTTAAAAATGGTAGTTGTAAATCGCTATTTTAAAGCAAAACCGGCTGTAGCATTTATTAAGAACTTTAATCTGGAATCTGGTGCTATTGCATCTTCGGTAGCGCATGATTCTCATAATATTATTGCGGTAGGAGTGAATGATGAAGATATTCTTGAGGCTATCAATTTAATAATTGAACAACGAGGTGGTTTATCGGTAGTTGGAACTCATGATCGTGAAGTATTGCCCTTACCAATAGCAGGAATAATGTCAGATAAAAAAGCAGAGGTAGTAGCAGAAGATTATGAACGTTTATCAGAGAAAGCTACAAAATTGGGAAGTAAGTTAAGAGCACCTTATATGTCACTTTCATTTATGGCATTGTTGGTAATTCCTTCGTTGAAACTGAGTGATAAGGGGTTGTTTGATGGTGACAAATTTGAATTTGTTAACGTGGTAGTGTAAATGAATATTGGTTTATATTTTAGTGTAGATGTGTAAAATCCTACGCATCTACACTAAAACGCATCTACATAAAATTAAACTTCATCGTTTTCTTCATCCTGAACATCCTGTTCTTTTAATTCATTGAATTGAAATTCAGGTGGAGTATAAGGTTTAAAATCGAATGCTTTATCCGTACTTAGTTTATAAAGTAATACCACATCAATAGCAAAATGGGCAGCCATAGGCGCAATTAAACCAATATGAATTTTCATATAACCAAGCGCTATAATGATAACGGTCATTACTAAACCATACGAAAGCATTTTTTTATCTCTTGGGTCTAAGTATCCATGTATCGCAACAAAAAAGATAGCGGTAATAATTACACCCCAATAGGGTTGAATAACCCCTCTGAAAAGAAACTCTTCGCCAACACCAGCACTAAACGATAGAAATAAAATTTCCCAAATGTTTAATTTAAACTGGTTAATCAAAATACCATATTTCATTTTGATTTCTAGCATTTTAGGGCGGTTTATCATCCACCAAGCAAAATACCCCGATAACAACCCAAATGAAAGCCCAATGATCAGTTGCAACCCAGAATTCATTGGCTCAAACCAATTAAAATAAAAACTCCATGGATCTTCTTCTACAAATCCTACAAGGGTAATTCCAATAATAGGAAATCCGAGTAGGGTAGCAATACCCATTAAATAAATCTTTGATTTTGGCATTAGTTTGTTTTGGGCTGCAAAGGTAAGGAAGGTTTTACTTTATTAGGCTAAGCTTTTATGCATAAGCTATTGGTGCTAATGGTTAACATGCATTAGCACCAATAGATATAATCTAATTTACAGGCATATAAATATGCGTAATTAATTTTTCTGGGTCAGATTCCGTTTTTTTAGTATTTTCATATTCTTCCCAAGGAGAACCAATCACGGTTAATCCATTGACTTCAATATAGTGATCCATTGCATCCCAAACGTGAAGAGAGTTTTCGTAGGGACCTTTATGTGTAGCGGTAATTACTTTTCCACCATAGGTAGTTCCCATATAAAGACGTTCATCATTTACACTAACCTCAGAGGCTAAAACAAAAAGAGGTTCAAAAACAATTTTTGTTGGAGGCTCATATAAATGATAGGTAATTCTGATAAACTCATCCGTTACAAGATTGTTAGCTTGAAAATAGCTTGCTAAAGCTTCAAAACCCATTTCAATTTTCTCGCTCATTTCCTCCATAGAGGAAGAATCCATTAAACCAATGTAAGGTTTTGATTCAATGTCCATTAATTGAATATTTACATCATCGTAGTTAGGGGGTAATTCTGAAGGTAAGTTCTCGCAGATTTCTTTTACTGCGTTTAACCCTAACTCAAAAGTTTCGCCTACCATTTCATCCATATATCTTCCAACAATACGCATAATAGGGTTGTTTCCCATATCCATATGTACTTCCCAGGTTACTTTAACACCATCGCCAACAGAACTAAAAATCATTAGTCCTTGTGCAGGCTCATCTTCTGGTGACCCAAAGTATAATTCCGATTGAATTAATTGATTTTCAACTACCTCACTATATTTTATAGTGCCTTCACCTTGGTTTTCAGAAGTCCAAGAATAGCTAGCGCCAGAACCTTTTGTGACTTCACCAAGTACGGGTAACATAGTAGAATCTAAGGTTTCCCAAGGCGACCATTGAAGGCGTTTTTCTAAATCGTTAAACTGGTCAAATACAGTATTCATTGGGGCGTTAATTACGATAGAACGACTTACCGATACCTCTTTATTTTGAAATAAACCAAATAGGACAAAAATTGCTATAAGCGATAGGAGGGAGAGTCCAATGTACTTTAATGTTTTCATAATTTTAATGATGTAATTTGGAATGATGCGCTTACAAAATACGAATATTTCAGTGATGTAATTTAAAACAAGATATCTCCATCCATTTCTGTAGGAATCGAAACTCCCATATAATTTAAAATGGTAGGTGCGATATCTGCTAGTTTACCATTCTTTAGATTTGGTTTACTATCCTCATTGATGAAGAACCACGGCACTGGTTGTGTGCTATGGGCGGTGTTAGGCGAGCCATCTTCGTTGATCATGCAATCTACATTTCCATGATCGGCTAGAAGTAGCGTAGAGTAACCATTTTCTAACCCAGTATTGACTACTATTTCAGCACATGCATCAACCGTTTCCACTGCTTTTACAGCTGCTTCCCATACTCCGGTATGGCCAACCATGTCAGGATTTGCAAAGTTTAGAACGACTAAATCTACCGATTTATTATTCAATTCTTTAACAATAGCATCACGTACTTCTGCGGCACTCATTTCCGGTTGTAAATCGTAGGTAGCCACTTTTGGCGAAGGAATTAAAATTCTTTTCTCATTGGTAAATGGCTCTTCACGTCCACCGTTAAAAAAGTAAGTTACATGGGGGTATTTCTCTGTTTCAGCAATTCTAATTTGCGAAAGTCCGTTTGCAGAAATTACTTCTCCTAGCGTGTTTTGCAAATTGTCTTTTCGGTAAAGAACCTCCAATCCTGTAAACTTAGAATCGTAACGTGTCATGCAGTTATAATGGAGTGAAAGCGGTTTCATATCAAAATCGTTTTCTACACCTTGCGTTAAAACAGCCGTTAATTCTCTGGCTCTATCACTTCTAAAGTTAAAGTGAATAACCACATCACCTTCTTCCATTTTAGCTACTGGAATTTGGTTTGATGTAATCACAGAAGCAGGTACAAATTCATCTGTAATATCATTGGCATACGATGCGTCTATAGCTTCAATAGCGGAAGTGAACTCCGTACCTTTAGCATTAACCAAAAGGTGATACGCTTGTTGTACGCGCTCCCAACGGTTATCTCTATCCATTCCATAATAACGGCCAATAATAGAGGCAATTTTTCCGGTTGTTTTCTTAAAATGAGACTCAATTTCTGTTAGAAAACCTTTTCCACTTTTTGGATCGGTATCTCTACCATCCATAAATGCATGTAGATATAATGCATTGAAATTTAAAGAATTGGCATAACTAGCAATAGCTTTAAGATGGTTCGTATGGGAATGAATTCCACCATCAGATAGAAGTCCTAGTAAATGAACTTTCTTATTGTTTTTTATAGCCGTTTCAAAAGCATTAACCAGTACTGGATTTTTTTCAAATTGGTTTTCTGCTATTTCTTTATTTATTCGAACAATATCCTGATATATCACTCTTCCAGCTCCTAAGTTCATATGGCCAACTTCAGAGTTTCCCATTTGTCCGTCAGGCAAGCCTACAAACAAACCAGATGCTTCTAACTGCGCATTCGCATAGTTCTTGTAAAGGGAATCTAAAAATGGTGTTTTAGCACCGGTAATTGCGGATACTTTAGGATTTTTGGCAATGCCAAACCCGTCAAATATCATAAGGATAACCTTGTTGCTCATCGATTTTTATTTAGGAGGACAAATTTAAGAATCCATTTATATTGACTGGTTTCTTATCCGTTAATAGAATCGAAAAAAGAGTAAATAAAAGAATAGAGAGATTAGAAGATATTAATCAATATCCTCAACTACCAAGTGTATACCATCTTCTTTGATTTCAATTAGATGTTCTTTGTATAAAGAGCCTATTGCCTTTTTAAAGGTCTTTTTACTCATTTTGAAATAGTCTCTAATGTCATCTGGGTCAGACTTATCATTATATGGTACAAAACCATTTTTTGCCTGAATTTTTATTAGAAGCGCTTTTGCACTAGGCTCAATAATATCAGAACCTTGAATATCAAGTGTTAAATCAATTTTATTGTCTTCTCTAATTTTTTTGACGTAGCCTTGAACGTAATCACCAATTCTAACCCGCTGATTTAATTCTGAACGGTAAAGAAGTCCAACGTTTTCATTGTTGATAATGGCTTTGTAACCCATTGGTGTTTCTTTGTAAACCAATAATTTAACTTCTTGCCCCTCTTCAACAATTAACTCTTCGTTATCAAGTACGTTATCAATTTTGGTTGTACCAACCAATCTTTCGGTTTGCGCATCCAAGTATAGAAAAACGACATTTGTATTTCCTTCCTCTAGCTTTTTAGCTTGTTCAGCGTAAGGAACAAATAAATCTTTTTTAAGTCCCCAATCTAAAAAAGCACCTACCGCAGTAACAGATTTTACGAATAATGGCGCAAACTCATGAAGTGTTACTTTAGGATGCTCTGTAGTAGCCACAATACGGTCTTCAGAATCGGTATAGACAAAAACATTTACTTCATCACCTAGCTTCATAGACTCAGTAACGTAACGTTCGGGCATTAAAACGCCTTCTCCAAAAGGATTTTCTGAAGGGGCAACATCATCCGTAATTTCTGAAGGGTCGCCATCGTACTCTCCTAGATATGCTCCGTTACTACGAAAACGTAGAATATGTAACTTATTGAATTCGCCTAATTCCATGGTGTTGTATTTGACTGCAAAGGTATACTCAAATCATTTAGCTATCCGAATTTGAACTTCGTTCTTTTTCCTTTTATCCACGTTAAATTTATTAACCGTAGCGGTGCTACGCGGAACAAATTTAGCCTTGCTAAAAGAAAAAATCAAGTTTCTTCAAAAATCGAAACCCTAAACGGTTTGAGTATATTCCAACTAAATAGAGATACTGATATTATTAAATTGATTTAAACCAATTCCAGTATGGGAATTTTATATTTGTAATTCAAATTTCAGATTAATGCCAGCTAATAAATTTGCTACTATTCGGTACCACGTAATTGACAAAATGCTTAGGAATAAGTATAAGCCCTATCCTTCTGCAGATGATATTGTAGAGAAGTGTAGTGAGGTATTATTGAAGCGTATTTCTTTATCTAGTATTGAAAAGGATATTCGAGCTATGAAAAACGATGAAGCCCTTGGTTACCATGCGCCTATAGCCTTTAGCAGAACCTATAAAGGGTATTTTTACACGGATCAAGAGTATAGTATTGATACGGTTCCATTAAATGATGATGAAATTGAAGCGGTACAATTTGCCACCAATATTTTGACGCAATTTAAGAATGTGGCTATTTTTAAGGACTATGAAAATGCCATTGAAAAAGTGCTGGATAAAGTAAATTTATCGGGTACGGATACTAAAAAAGATGCGGAGTTTATTCAGTTTGAGAATATACCAACCGTTTCTGGGAACGAGTTTTTGGCGCCTATATTAAATGCGACTCGAAAGGGAGTGCTCATTGAATTTACATACCAGAGTTTCAAAAAAGACGAAAGTTCTACTCGATTAGTCGAACCTTATTTACTGAAAGAACACAAAAACAGATGGTATTTAGTGGCTAAAGAAAAAGGGCAACAGATTTATAAGGTTTTTGGATTAGAGCGTATGCAAACGATAATCTTAGTAAATGAAAATTTTAGACGTAACCAATCATTTCAGTCCCAAGAATTTTTCAAATACTCAATAGGAATAACGGCAAAACCGAATACAGAACCGGAATTAGTGAAATTTGAGTGTAACGCTGTTTTGTTACAATACTTAGAATCTCAACCTATTCATTCATCACAAAGGATTGAAAAAACGGCAAAAGGTGGCGTAGTAAGTTTAACCGTATGGGTTACCTTTGAATTAGAACAATTACTGGTTGGTTTTGGAAACGAATTAAGAGTAGTTGAACCTAAATCATTGATTAAAAGCTTGGTAAAAAAACATCAAGACGCTATAAATAATTACAAATAAGACACTTATGAAAGTACTTATAATTAACGGACCTAATTTAAACTTACTTGGAATTCGTGAACCAGAAATATATGGGAAACAGTCATTTGAGGAATATTTAGTTGTTTTGAAAAAGGGATTTCCATTTGCTGAAATCGAGTATTTTCAAAGTAATCACGAAGGGGAGTTGATTGATAAATTACATTCTGCCGATGTAGATGGAATTGTAATGAACCCGGGTGGTCTATCGCATACATCTGTAGCTTTAGCAGATGCTATTTCAGCTATTAATACTCCTGTAACCGAAGTACATATCAGTAATATTTATGCTAGAGAATCTTTTAGACAAAACCTAATTACTGCTGGGTGTTGTGATGGTGTTGTAACTGGTTTTGGATTAGATGGTTATCGTTTAGCTATTGTGAATATTATTAGTAAATAGGGTTTTTGTTTGCAACAAAAGGAAAAATATACAGATGGACTAAAAGGGATTAACCAACATTTTTTGTTGGGTGGAGTTTTTTCCTTTCTGGTTATTGTTTTATCAGCCATTTTTGGTCTGTATTATTCTGTCTGTGAGTATTGTTTCCTGTTTCATTTAATTCCTCTTGGAATTGGATTCTCTGGAGGTTCGGTATTATATATTATTGGTTATTACATAATTCTATTTCTCGTATTATGGTTAATGGGATTTGGTATTCTTAAGTTTTTTGGCTCAAATAAAACAGGATGATTCATTTAATTGTTGGAAACACGGGATCTGGTAAAACCACTTATGCAAAATCGTTAAAAGAAGACATTAAAGGGATTCTATTTTCTATCGATAATTGGAATAAGACGTTGTTTCTGATGGATAAATCAGAAAATGATGGATTACCATGGTTTTTGGAAAGAATTGAACGATCGGAGAAAATGATTACCCAATTAATTCTTCAGCTAGAAGAGGCTAACACACATTCTGTTCTTGATTTAGGATTGTCAAAACAAGAACACAGAGAGAAATTTAGGGACTTAGCTAAAGAAAACAACTTGGAGATAAAAATTCATTTCCTGAATGTTTCTAAACAACTAAGAAAAGAAAGAGTAACGCAAAGGAATACCGAACAAGGAGACACTTTTGAGTTTGTAGTAACCGATGCAGATTTTGAATTTACGGAAACCTGGTTTGAAGCCCCGACTCAAGAAGAATTAATTGATGCTGTTATCGTAGTTAATTAAGCTTTTTCCGACTTTTTCATCTGGATTACGTATCCAATAATAGTCAAAATAACTATCATTGTTGAAATAAATTGAGAGTTAGAATACCAGCCATCAAATAAGAATCCTCTTGCTTCATCACCTCTAAATTCTTCAATAATAGAACGTCCAGTAGAGTAAAGAATTAAGTACAAGAAGAATAATTGCCCGGCAAATTTTTGATGTTTCTTTACCAATGTAAGTAACAAAAATATGCTGGCTAACATCAGTGAACTGTAAATTTGTGTGGGGTGTAGAGGAGTGTTTAAAGGGTTTGCTTGACACGCTGGGTCTGTAAATGTTATAGCCAAAGCACTATGACTTTCAATTCCGTGGCAACAACCTGCCATTAAGCATCCTAAGCGACCAAAGAAATGCACAATTAAGGTTACAAATGCAATGAGGTCCATAAATTTCCAAGCAGATAATTTATGCTTTTTGATGTACCAATAAAGGAAGCCCATTGAAAAAATAAGAGAGCCGTAAAACACAAACCCTGAATTACTTAATAATGTTTTAGGATTGGAAAGGTAAAAGCTAGGGTCTTCAAATATCATAAAGAATTTACCTCCAAAAACAGACATGATAATCAGTCCCAGTAACAAAGATTGTGAATCCTCTGCAGAGACACCAAAGTCTTTATACGCATGTGTTTTCAAATAGGTATAGGCCATTATTACACCAATTAGAATCATGGCACCATAAGAATAGATTACAATATCATTTGGAAAAAGTCCTTGTAAAAAAGAAGGTGTCGTAAATCTGAATAATTCTGGATGCATAGGAGCGAAGGTAGTTATTTTAACATTTTATTCCTTAAGAAATTACCCAATCTTTGAGTAAGTAATTTGGGATTTGTATAAATTTGTTTATCCAAATTTTCATTCGCATAAATGACAATAGTTGAAATAATAAAAGTACAGGCTACACGACCAGACCAATTGTTTATGGCGGCTTTTTTTGTTGTATTTATTAGTGCAGAAGTCATTATTTCAAGCTACCGAACTTCAAAACTATACGCTCAAAAAGATACTTGGAATAACTTGTTTCTTGGTCTACTAACCTTTGTAGCTATAGCTTCTGTGAAAGGAAGCGTGTTTATTATGTTTGAATTTCTGTATGAAAATAGGATTTTCAGCTTCTCCAAAGAGACGTGGTTTTTAACGGCTATTTACTGGAGTGTTTTATTACTTTTTAATGATTTCATGTTTTATGCTTTTCACTGGTTGGCGCATAAAAGTAGGTTTTTCTGGGCGCTTCATGTAGCGCATCATAATTCTAAAGAATACAACTTAACAGTTTCTATACGAGGCCTTTTTCTATTGCAAATATTCAAGTTTCCGTTATGGGGAATAATGCCATTATTGGGGTTTGAACCGTTGGATGTTTTCTTTATGGATTCCGTAGTTTACTTTTACCAATTCTGGGTACACACGAAGTTAGTTGGGCGTTTAGGAATAGTAGAAGAGTTTATGCAAACGCCTAAAAATCATGCAATTCATCATAGTGTTAAAGCAAATTTGTTGAATAAAAACCTTGGAGGCGTTTTTATTATTTGGGACCGATTATTTGGGACATATCTCAAAACAGATGAAGAGATAGAGTTTGGGATTCCAAATAATATTGAAACAGATAATCCTTGGGTGATAGGAATGCATGAATTTATCTCCATTTGGAGAGAAGTTAAAACTCCAGGTTTATCTTTGGCTGAAAGGTTTAAAATTGTGTTTGGAGATTTACCGTTTAGAAAGTATTAAATGAATTTTAAGAATATTATTAAGGCGATAACAAATCCGTTTGTATCGAAATATCAAGCTTGGGTTCACCAAAGTCTTGTTATCTATTCTTACAACGGAAATGAGGTAAATGTTTTACCAGGAGTTTTTTCGCCCAAAATTCATTCTACAACGCCTGCATTTTTAAATTACATTGAAACCTTAGATTTAAATCAAAAAACGGTTTTAGAATTGGGTTGTGGTTCAGGAATTATTTCTGTGATTGCGGCATCCAAAGGGGGAATAGTCACTTCATCTGATATTAATGAAGTTGCTTTAAAAGAATTAACGGTTCATGTAAGAGATGAAAACTTAAACATAATAGTGGTGTATTCCAACTTGTTTGAGAACTTACATTTTCACTTTGATTATATCCTGATTAATCCACCTACTATTCCAAAAGCGCCAAAATCAATCAGTGATACGGCTATATATGCAGGAGTTGACTTTGAGTACTTTGACCGTTTATTTTCGCAATTAAAGATACGTACTTTGAGGGAGACGGTAGTTTTGATTTCTTTACCTGAAAAAGCAGAACTTTTTTCTATTTGTAGAAGAGCTAAATTTCATCATCTTAAGTTAGAAACCACCAAAGTCATCCATAAAGGCTTAGATAGAGTGGTGGTTTACCGTGTGGTTGAAGTCGCAAAATAATCTACCTCTGTGGCAACCTTTACGGATTAATTTGTGTCGTTACCCTTGTAACTTTAATTAAAAAAGACATGAACAAAACTTTACTCTCCACTTTAGCTGGTTTAGCTATTTCTATTGGTATTCAAGCACAATGTGTAATCAATTCTGCTAACGTTTACACCTTTGATTATAATGGTGATAGCTACGAAATTATTAAAGAAAATCTTAATTGGGCTGATGCTGCAGCTTGTGCGGTAGAACGCGGAGGTATTCTGTCAGAAATCAATACCCAAGAGGAACAAGATACGCTCTTTTTTCATGTCAATCATGCCAGTATATCCGCTTTCAATACTATAGCACCAGATGGAGGAGGAGCTTCCTATTTATGGTTGGGTGGAAATGATTTATTAACCGAAGGCGAATGGGTTTGGAATGGCAATAATGATACTGGATATGTTCAGTTTTGGCAAGGAACTTCATCAGGTTCTGTGGTAAATGGTTTATACAATAACTGGGGTAACGAACCGGATGATTTTGGAGGTCAAGATGCCTTAGGTTTAGCTTTTACGAATTGGCCCTTAGGTTCTGCAGGTCAATGGAATGATGTGAATGACCAAAATATGTTGTATTATATTATCGAGTATAAAACAACTCCCTTATCAATAGGTGAATTGGGTTCTAATCAAGGGGTGAATGTGTATCCTAACCCTAGTACTGGAAACGTAAATATTGAAGTTTCGAATAGCTTTAAATTCACAGAAAATATGCTAATTCAAGTATTTAATGTGGCAGGAGTAATGGTGAAAGAAGTGAACTTATCTAGCAAAAAAGTAGAAATTGAAAACGTAGAAAATGGAATCTATATTATCAAGTTAGTTCAAGGGGAAATCGCTACTGTAGTTACTAAATTAGTCGTAAATAATTAACCGAAAAAGATAATTAATGGCGCTATTTCAACGAAAGTTGGAATAGCGTTTTTTTATATAGGGAAAATGTGATTAGTCATTTCCAACGATTTCAATAGGGCGTCTTTATCGATGTTAATGTCAATCTTTTTTCGGTTTAAGTAAGAAATAATGTTTTCTGTTGGCATATTACCGGTTAGTTCATCTTTGGCCAT
This sequence comes from uncultured Desulfobacterales bacterium, assembly GCA_964195485.1. Lineage (GTDB taxonomy): Bacteria > Bacteroidota > Bacteroidia > Flavobacteriales_G > Salibacteraceae > CAJXZP01. The sequence goes on along the minus strand of CAXMPG010000110.1, from coordinate 3,546 downwards.
CGGACAGCCACCAAAACCCTTTAAAGCCCCGTCAAAACGTTCGCAACCAGCATCTACTGCAGCTTTTACTTTCTCTTCCCAAGATTGTGGGGTAGTGTGAAGGTGTGCGCCAAATTCCACATTTGGTAATTCAGGAATAAGGGACTTAAATAAGTAGTCAATCGTTTTTGGGTCGGCTACCCCAATAGTATCAGATAATGAAATAATATCAACACCTAATTCATTATGTAATTTATGTGCCCATTCTAAAACGATGTCAGCATCCCAAGGGTCATTATAGGGATTCCCAAAGGCCATTGAAATATATACGACTAACTCCTTATTCTTTATGACACAACAATTTAAGATTTCTTCCGCTCTATGAAAAGAGTCCTGAATCGTACTATTAATGTTTCGTTTTTGAAAGGTATCTGATATAGAAAAGGGAAACCCTAAGTAACTAATTTCATCAAACTCACTGGCTTCTCTTGCGCCACGCTCGTTTCCAACAATGGTAAGAAGTTTAGTTTCAGTGTTACTTAAATCCAATTGTTTAATTACAGATGCCGTATCTCGCATTTGGGGAATAGCCTCAGGAGATACAAAACTGCCCATGTCAAGCGTATCAAAACCTACTTGAAGTAATTGGTTGATATAGGCTACTTTTTTATCCGTTTGGATAAAATCGTGTAAACCTTGCATGGCATCTCTTGGGCATTCAATAATCTTCATATGGCGAATTTAAGAGGTATCTTTAAATAGGAGGTGTTTATCTTACAGTTTTCCAATCTACTTCAAATGAAAACCCTCGAAGTAAATCGGCTACTTTCATTCGTTTCTTACCAGCTATTTGTATCTCATGAATATTAATCCATCCATTACTTCCAGCAATCTTCAAAAATGTTTTATTATCCGTAGAAACAGTTCCTGAAATAACATTTGAAGTTGGTTCAAATGTTGTGTTGTAAATCTTGATAATCAGTTGTTTATCTCCATTTCCAATTTCAGTCCATGCTGCGGGGTATGGACTTAATCCTCGAATGAAATCTTGGATGTATTCAACCTTCTTAAACCAATCAATTTCACACGTTTCCTTGAATATTTTTGGCGCTGACTTTAAATTTTCATCATTTAATTGCGGGAGGTATATGGGATTTCCTTCTGCAATTTTATCCAAAGATTCTACCAATGCTTCTGCGCCAATAGCCATCAATTTATCATGAATGGTTTCTGCGTTATCTTCCTCCAGTATGGCTAAAGATTTTCTTAGTAAAATATCTCCAGTATCAATTTCATGCTTTAGTCTAAACACGGTAACTCCGGTGGTTTTCTCTCCGTTTATAATTGCCCAATTAATTGGCGCAGCCCCACGATATTGGGGTAGAAGGGAACCATGAACGTTTACGGTACCTAGTTTAGGCATATTCCAAACCATTTCAGGTAGCATCCTAAAAGCAACTACCACAAATATATCTGCTTCTAAAGCACGTAATTGTTCAATAAACGCTGGATTCTTTAGCTTTTCAGGCTGTAACACCAACAAAGCGTTTTCAACGGCATAATTTTTCACCGCAGAACCTGTAAGTTTACGACCTCTTCCTTGACGCTTATCTGGCATAGTAACTACGCCAACTACTTCGTGAGAAGAGTGTTGAAGGGCTTTTAAGCTTTCTACTGCAAAATCAGGTGTTCCTAAAAAGACAACTTTCAATGAACTCATTTTAAAACTTTAACAATGTATTTTAACCGTAAAAGAGAGCTTAATCCATCTTTTTTAAGAATTTATAAAGCTCATTATCTGTGGTTAAAATAACAGATGTTTTATTACTGAAAGTATTTTCAAACGTTTCCATTGATTTCAAGAAAGCGTATAGTGATTTAGACTGACCAGATTTATTATAAGCGCTTGCATAAATTGCCGCAGCTTCTCCATCTGCATCACCCATAATTTCTTCGGCTTTTCTAAATGCTTCTGACTGAATAGATTTTAAATCACGTTCTTTTTTCCCGTTAATACGAGAAGCTTCCCCTTGACCTTCACTTCTAAATTTATCAGCAATACGAAAACGTTCACTTTTCATTCTTTCAAAAACTTGGTCCTGTACTTCTTGAACGTAATTTATTCGCTTAAATCTAAAATCTAGAATAACAATTCCTAAATCTGAAGTCTGTAAATTGGCTTCTAATAGAATTTGCTTTTGAATTTCTGCACGACCAACATAAATATTTGGTAAGGAGTCTTGAATAAGGCTATCAGTTGAAAGTGGAACTCTATTACTTGTTCTAACGGCTTCTTCAATATTGTTTTTTGCAATAAAGTTTCTGGTCGCTCCATCCAAGATATCATCCAATCTAGATTGTGCACCTCTTTCATTTGTTAAACGTTTAAAAAATTGCAGCGGATCGGTTATTTGCCAACGCGCATAGGTATCAACAAAGATGAATTTTTTGTCTTTTGTCGTAATTTGGTTTGGTTCACCGTCCCATTCCATATAACGTCTCTCAAAGAAATTAGCGCTTTGAATAAATGGAATTTTAAAATTAATTCCAGGTGTTAATACAGGTTCTCCAACTGGCTTTCCAAACTGGGTAACAATTACTTGTTCTTTTTCCTGAACAACATAGGTACTTTGGGCAATCAGAATAATGAAGATTACACCAAGTATGATATATAAAGTTGATTTAGTTTTCATTATTTCGTGGTTTTAGATTCTTGTAATTTCATTTGTAATAACGGCAATACATTCCCTTTTTGGTCGGTAATTATCACATTTCCAATTTGCGGAATTACATCCGACATGGTTTCTAGGTAGATTCTTCGTTTAGTTACTTCTGGAGCTTTAATGTACTCTTTGTAAATAGCGTTAAATCTAGCCACTTCTCCTTTGGCAACATTTACCCTTTCGGTAGCGTAACCTTCTGCTTTTTGTAAAGTTTCTTCCGCTTGACCACTCGCTTTTGGAATAACTTTATTGTATTCAGACTTCGCTTTATTAATAAGTGTTTCCTTTTCTTGTTGGGCCTCATTTACCGCATTAAAAGCACCTTTTACCGGATTTGGTGGGTTTACATCTTGTAGTACCACTTGTTCCACTTTTACACCCATAGAGTACTCTCTACAAATGGATTGAATCAGCTCTTCCAACTTTCCGCCAATTTCAGCACGACCAACAGTTAGTACTTCGTTTACTGTTCTGTTTCCAACTATTTGACGCATAGCCGACTCAGATATAGCACGAAGTGTTAGTTCTGGGTTACGTACCTTAAAAAGGTAGTTATACGCGTTATCAATACGGTATTGAACAACCCATTCCACACTAGCCAAGTTTAAGTCACCGGTAAGCATTAATGATTCCTCTTGTTCACTTTTTGAACGTCTATATTCCGATTTTATACCTGCCTCGGTAGTTCTAAATCCGAACTCTAATTTTTGTTGATTTTCTACTGGAACTTTATATACCGTTTCCGTAAATGGAATTTTAAAATTTAATCCCGGGTCAACCGTTCTGGAGTATTTTCCAAATCGCGTAATAACACCGACTTCTTCGGGGTCAATTTGAAAAAAGG
>CAXMPG010000109.1:0-24422 GCA_964195485.1 uncultured Desulfobacterales bacterium | reverse complement strand
GGCAACAATGGCTGACCCAAGTCAAACATTAACGGTATTTGCACCTACCGATGCAGCCTTTTTGGATTTATTGGCAGAATTAAATTTAACTAGCTTAGATGATGTAGAAGCGGCTTTAGGAACAGAGGGATTAAAGAATGTTTTATTGTATCATGTTTTAGGTGCAGTAGTAGAAAGCAATATGGTTTCAACGGGTTATGTAGCTTCTTTAGGAACAAATTCTACAAGTGATGCTTTATCTATTTACACGGACATTACTAGCGGTGTAAAATTAAACAACAGAGCAACAGTAACTACGGCAGATGTAAGTTGTTCTAATGGTGTAATTCACATCATTGACAAAGTAATTCTACCATTATCTATTTACCAATTATTAGAGCTGAACGCTGACTATGCAACATTAACTGCAGCTTTAGGAATTGCAGATGGCGATTTAGATGATTTGATGGCTAATCCAAGTTCAGGTCCTTTTACCTTGTTTGCGCCAAATGAAGCAGCATTCGGTGATTTACTTATAGAATTAAATCTTCCAGATGTGCCCGCTTTAGTTTCTGCTTTAGGTACAGATGGTTTAAGTAGTGTTCTTACTTATCACGTAGTTGCTGGTAACATTAACAGTGATGAAGTACCTGCAGGTACAGTGGCAACGGTAAAAGGAGATGCTATTACAATCGATTTAACTAACGGTGTAGTTATCACAGATGCTAGAGCTAGAATGTCGACTGTAATTGCGGTAGATATCCAAGGTACAAATGGTGTAGTACATGCTATAAACAAAGTATTATTACCAACTCCATAATAACTTTTTCTTTAAGTTCGAGTAAATGGTCCGTTCTTTTTTGAGCGGGCCATTTTTTTTTATTCCAAAGGGCAATAGCACTTCCTTCATACTCCACAGAGCTAATTAGAAAAAAGGTAGAACAACCATAGTTCATTAAATGGTAAATTGTAATTTTCGCTTTTTCCAATATCACAATGAAAACAAAGTCACGCATCACATCCATCTTAAAAGCGCATACTTTAGAGGAATCTATTACGGGGTTAACCGCTTTTAATTTATCCGATTTAAAGCTAACTACTGATTTGGAATTTTCATTACCCACCAATATTAGGTTGGGTCATTTGGTAGAACGAATTGTGGCTGAATTAATTAAATCAGCTACCAACTATGCGGTACTGGATAAAAATATTCAGTTGATAGAAGCAAAAACAACCATTGGTGAACTTGATTTTTTATTGGAAGAAATAGATACTAAGCAGGTCATCCATATGGAACTCGCCTATAAGTTTTATCTATTTGACCCCAGCATTTCTTCCGAACCTATAAATAACTGGATTGGTCCGAATAGAACGGATTCTTTGATAGAGAAATTAGAAAAGTTAAAGAGCAAACAGTTTCCGTTACTCTACCATACCGCTACCAAAGCACGCTTTGAAAACATAGACCTAGAAGAAGTTTCTCAAGCAGTATGTTTATTGGTTTCTTTGTTTATTCCGTATCAACATAAAGGAAGTTTTAATCCCATTTATGAAAAAGCCATCAAAGGCTATTATCTAGATTTCGAAACCTTTACTGGCTTGAATAATTCAGATAAGACCTATTACATCCCCGTCAAAAAAGAATGGGGAATGGATCCATCTGAAAACGAAATATGGACCAACTTTAAAGAAATAGAAAAATTCATTCACTCCAGTATCAAAGAAGACCGTGCCCCAATGGTTTGGTCTAAACAAAATGAGGTCTATGAGGTGTTCTTTGTTGTTTGGTGGTAAGAGAAAATAGCTGAAGCGAAGCTTAAATAAGCTAAGAAGTGTGCCTCGGAGCGGCTTTTGCGTAGCTTGCTTGCACTGAGCTTTTATCGAAGTATCAAAAGTACCTCACTGATTTAAGAATCATAAAAAATAAAAAAAATGAAAATACTATTAATCATACTCGGAATAATTCTGGTTGTCTTTATTTCCATTCAACTTTTTGCTTTCAATGCACAGAGAAATATTGAAACCTACCCCTACGTAGTCTTTAAAAAATACGATGTGTTTGAAATACGTAATTACGAAGCCCGTTTATTTACTTCTGTTCAACTCTCGGGCACTACCTATAAAGAAGCTTCGAGTAGTGGGTTTTCTATTTTAGCAGGCTACATTTTTGGCGGAAACAAAAAGAACGAAAAAATAGCCATGACTTCGCCTGTATCCATGTCTTTGGATGATACCATAACCATGATGTTTTTAGTGCCTAAAAAGTTTAATAAAGAAACACTTCCGCAACCCAATCAATCCCAAATTGAATTTCAAGAAGAACCTGCAAAAACGATGGCGGCTATCACTTTTGGTGGTTGGGCCGATGATGAAAAAATAGAACGGTACAAACAAAAATTAAAATCCGCTTTGGATGCACAAAACATCCCTTACACCAGTCGATTTTACTTTTTAGGGTACAATCCACCTTTTGAATTTTTCAATCGAAAAAACGAAATTATTGTCGAATTGAATCGATAAAAAAAATACAAGAAATAGCTTTGGGGATGTAACTTCGTATTTCGAATAACGGAACGAGAAAAACAATACGCACCCGTTAATAGCATAAAAAAGCACTAGCCATTTTACGCTGGCATCATTTGATTTCCCAATCATTAAATATTTTACTATGACTAAAGCGAATTCAACATTAAACTTCTCAAATGGGTCCACCATGAATAATAGATTCATGTTAGCTCCATTGACTAATCAACAAAGTCATGAGAATGGTCAACTATCTAATGAGGAACTAAAATGGCTTACCATGCGAGCCGAAGGAGAATTTGGTTTGGTGATGACTTGCGCTTCGCATGTTCAGGAAGTCGGTAAAGGATTTCCAGGTCAGCTCGGTATTTTTAGCGATCACTTAATGGAGGGACATATAAAAATGACCTCCCAGATTAAGGCATATGGAAGTTTAGCCGTTATTCAATTGCATCATGCAGGTATGCGTACTCCTACAGAATTAATAAAAGAACAACCGGTAAGTGCTTCTGATGATGAAAAAACCAACTCACGTGCACTTACCTTAGAAGAAGTAGAAACGTTAAGAGATGATTTCATAGCCGCAGCTGTTCGTTCCCAAAAAAGCGGGTATGATGGTGTAGAAGTTCATGGCGCACATGGGTATATCATCACGCAGTTTTTAAGTCCTGAGATGAATAAAAGAACCGATAATTATGGCGGCTCACTCCTAAATAGGTCTCGACTTCTATTTGAAATAGTGGATGGAATTAGAAAAGATTGTGGCCAAGATTTTCTTCTTGGGGTTCGTTTATCTCCGGAACGGTTCGGGATGGATTTGGAAGAAGTGAAAACCGTAAGTCAGCAATTAATTGATGCCGGAAATATTGACTTTCTAGACATTTCTTTATGGGATACGTTTAAGATGCCGCAGGAAGAAAAATATCAAAACATCTCGCTGTTAGAACACTTTAAGACCTTAGATTATAAAAAGGTAAAGTGGACCGTTGCAGGAAAAATAATCAATGCAGTGGATGTGCAAAAAGTATTAGATGCAGGAGTAGATTTTGTAACCATAGGAACCTCCGCCATACTGCACCACAATTTCCCAAAACTGGTTATAGAAAATCCTACATTTCAACCCATTGAAACTCCGGTCTCCAAAGAACACCTTATAATAGAAGGCTTGAGTGAGAAATTTATAACGTATTTAAATAGATGGCCATATTTTGTTAAATAACTACTACTCTAAAGGGTAGCCACGGAGGGAAACCAGAGGACCACACTTTAAAAAAAATAATAGACCCCTGATTAGTTAGCGCATTCAGATATTTTACTTTTGATTTACATTACTATTGGACAAACCAATTAGTGAAATTTAAAAACGATTATGATTGAGCAAACCGCATTTGAAATTACAACATGGGATTATAAAGCGTTTTCTAGACCTGTGGAAGAAACAGAGTCTATTCTAAATGAAGTATCGCTTGACGTTATGAAAAAACGAAATTCTCAGAAAAAAGGAATTGCAGTTCGGTTTACTTCCCACTTTACTTTTGAGAATGAAAAAATTTTAGAGTTTTCGGGAGAACACTCTTACGTTATCGATTTTGAAGATGTGATTGATGAAAATGAATTAATCAAAATGATTCGGAATTCATACCAGATGTTCAAAGAAAAATTTGACTTCAAAAAATTAAGTACCACTCTCCAAAACCGTTCATTGCAATCGCTCAATGAAAACGACATTAATATGGATGGCATACTTCCAATGCTCATGTAATGCGTTTTACCTGATTTAAGGGGCACAAAAAAACAATGAAACGACATCCTGTTGACGTAATAATAATTAGCCTGAGCATCTTGAATATCTTGTATTCAACCGCTGTTTCTATAGTAAATGAGTATGGCATCAACTATACCGTTTTTGCCTCCATCGGATCTCTAATTTCATTAATTCTAATCATTACAATTTTAAAAAAAAGGCCCATCGGCTATATTGGGATAAGCATATTCTACGGTCTCCAAATCATCGGGAAATCACTATTTTTAGACGGCATGGCTTACGGGTTAATTTTAAGTTGGAATCAGTCCTTTCAGTTTGCTTCATGGAACACTTCCTTTAGTCTTAATTGGTCTGCCATCGGCTTTATAATTCTTGGCACTGTGGGTTATCTAAATAAAAAGCCTCTTCCATAGTGCCTTGAGCTCATAAAACGATTACCTGCATAAAAAGCCCCTTTGTACCAGTTGTTATCTCCGTTCAAACGGAAAATAGTTAGCCACGATGAGTAGTGAAAACACGGTTAATCGATGGGATATTAAATAACCATTCGAAGCAATCACCAAGCCTAAATCAAAAAAATATCATCCACTTTAGACCACATCCTATTAATTAAGTCTTTATACTTGTGAAGTAGAATCTGATTTTTAATACGATACACTTCATCAAACCTTATATTATGGCAGCTATCGATCAATGCAAAAACTGTGAGGAATCTTTTGACGCTTCCTTCCATTATTGTCCCAATTGCGGACAAGAAACTGCGAATAATCTTACCGTAGGTATTCTGTTCAGCAACACCATTAAGGATTACTTTTCTTTTGACGCACGTTTTTTCAAAAGTTTTATTCCGCTAATGACACGCCCAGGAATGTTAGCCAGACGTTTTGTAGATGGTAAACGACTTACCTATTTACATCCCGCACAATTCTACCTTTTGATTTCGGTCATATTCTTTTTCATTTTTTCTTTTACGGTCCGAAAAGCAGATAATGAAGTATCAAAAGCCTTGGAAAAAGGTTTTGGTAAAGAACTTGCCCTAGATTCGTTATCCGTTACCATAGATTCTGCGAATATGGAAGCCATTACTAATGAAATAAACGATACCCAGACCCTTACCGGAATGTCTGATCAAGAAATTATAGTCTTTAACACATTAGCCACAGAGAAAAAAAGCATCCCAATAACCGACTTATCTTTTCAAGGATCGTTGTTAGATTCCTTGATTGCCAATGGAGCTCCAGAAGCCGAAAAATTAAAAGCGATGGGAATGAATGACGATGCGGGTGTATTCATGACCAAAATATTCAGCCAACTATTAAAACTATACGAACAACGAGGCAAAGGAGTTCTTCAAACATTGTATGATACCATTCCAATTGCCATGTTCTTCTTGTTACCATTATTTGCCCTGTTATTAAAGACATTATACTGGAATAAAGGCACATTTGCCCATCATGTCGTATTTAGCTTTTATTTTTTCACCTTCATATTTACCACTTTTTGTTTGCTCATTTTGGCGCATACGGTATTTGACGTACCTCTTTGGATTAATGTCCTCGTCTTTTTGTCTTTCATCCTATATTTAGCACAGGCCTTACATCATTTTTATGAAAGCCCTTGGAAGCGCGCATTTTTAAAGGCTAGTTTTATTTCCTTTATGTATATGCTGATTGTTCTACCTTTTGCAATGGTTGGGGTAATCTTCGTTTCCTTTATGGTCTACTAAAAGATGCTTGATAGCATATTTAATGGAATAGATTCCGTTAGTTCCTCTTAGGTACATTGAAATCTGACAAACAACAAACCAGCTTACTCCTAGAGTTTTCCTAGACGGAATAGGAATATGTGTGGGTAAATGCCATGAAATGTAGCCGTTTCACGTAGGCACTATTTTGCCAAAAAGTATAAATTCGGCTAATTGATAACCCACGGTATATCTCCCCTATTCGGTAAATGAAACTTGAAAAAAAGAAATTACGTTAAGGTCGGAATAAGCAGAAGAGGCCTGAAAAAATCGAAGTATGCCGTATTATACAGTAATCATTTATAAACGATGAAAAAATCCTTAAAGGTATTTTCAATTTATCAGAAAAGTAAAAGGCCTCTGCTTCATTGCACTCATAGAGTGAAAAAGCAGAGGCCTTTTAATACTATTCGCTTTTTAAAAGCGTGTTACGTTAGTTTTTTATCCAACTAAAAATTTCAATCGTGTCATCCTTATCTACTTGAATTACGTATACGCCATTACTCAATTCACCAGCATCTACTTCCGCATTAAGTCCTTCAACTTTAAGGGTTTTAACAAGCTCACCAAATAAATTATATACTCTCAACTCGTGAATAGTAGTCTGACTTTCTATACGGAAATTCGTTTGACCAGGATTAGGATAAATTTTAGCCTTACTCAATACCGTTTCCTTCACGCTTGTAACCGCATCAAAACCAAAAACATTATCAAAATACACCACTTGATCAGCCGCGCGTATATCGAAGTCAGGAAATATAACAATTTGATCGTACGCTGGAGCTAAACCAATATGTGCCGAAAAGTCAAAAGTGATTTCTTCCCACTCATTAATTTTGGTATTTGCCACTTTAATTTCACCTAAAGACCATCCATCAGGACGAACAAGCTTTATACCCACATCACTGATGACAGATTTCCATACCATGATGGTGATTTGTGCATTACTAGAATCTATAAAAAAGGGGCCAATATCTGATCCATGAAGGCTTTCGCATCCCGCCCATGGTTGTCCAGCTTGTAACGCTGTAAATTTAGCTACGGTAGCAGAAGGATTGATTCCGGTTTGGTCGGGATTAGGAATTATTTCTAATGCAGGATTCAAGTCGTTCTCAAAAACAGTCCATGTCCAGGTGGCTCCTTCGCCTCCAGTTTCAAAATCAATAGGTCCGTTTTGAGCAAAAGAAAGTGCCGGCAACGCAACAGCCAAAAGTGTAGTAATAATTCTATTCATCGTTTATTTTTTTTACGTTCTTCCAAAATTAGAAGAGTTATGGTAAAAATAACAATTACTATAAATAATCGCAACCTCCATCCAAAAATTATTATAATTGGATTTCTCTATAATGGAGTTACTAAACTAATCCGTTTGAAATAACAATCAACATGCTTATTTACAGCACACAAACTAATTATTTGAATTATTAAAAATAGAATATAGGACAGGTATGGATAATTAACCCAACATTTTCAGAACAAAAAAACAGACCTTACATTCAAATTCCTTATAGCTGAAAAGGAATTTTTCTATGGTTGTAGTTAATATTACCATAAGTAATTTATTAATTTGCGCTTTATACTGTTTGTGAAAATTGGTTTTAAAAATATTTTCACTAACACCTAGAAAAAAGAATTAGCGCCACTAATGATGCTCTTTCCGTAAATAAACAAAATAAAAAAGCACTAAAATGAAAAAATTAGCACTGTTATTAAGCCTGTTTAGTTTCTCCCTAGGGTATTCACAAAGTTTACCGCTGACTTTTGAAGATTCATTATCAAGCGCAAGTTTTGTGGACTTTAATGGGGGCATAGCTAACGTAGCAATCAATAACCCACTTCAGACTGGAATAAACCCCAGTGACTCTGTCGCTCGTATTGTACGAAATGGGGGCGACCTTTGGGCAGGTAGTAAAATTGTCTTGGCCGCCAATCTTGATTTCTCTGTTTTAACTAAGATTTCAATGAAAGTATATACCACAGCTCCAGTGGGAACAATAGCTAAGTTAAAGTTAGAAGGAACAGGAACTTCGGTTGAAGTAGATGCATACACAACGGTTTCAGGCACATGGGAAACCTTAGAATATATTTTTGCAGGTACTCCTAATAACCTCAACGAATTGGTTTTCATGTTTGATTTTGGGAATATTGGAGATGGTACCACTAGCTCTACCTTTTACTTTGATGATATCCAACAGGTTTTAGGACCTCCTGCCCCAACTCCAACTTCACTTCCCATCAGTTTTGAATCAGGTATTGTAAGTAGCGACTTTTTGAATTATTCTGGGGCAGCAGCAACCGTTATCGCGAACCCACAAATGAATGGAATAAACGCCAGTGCTACTGTTGCGCAAATTATACGTAGTGGCGGAGACCTTTGGGCTGGAAGCACCATCTTACTTTCCAACAGTTTAGACCTTACCTCCATGTGGCATATATCGATGAAAATATACACCACCGCTCCAATAGGCACGCGTGTTAAACTCGCATTAGAAGGTCCTACAGCATCAGTAAACCTAGATGTGTTAACCACCACAACTGGCGCATGGGAAACCATTAGTTATAATTTTTATGGGCAGCCCAACACCTTCAATAAACTGGCTTTTATGTTCGACTTTGGTAACGTAGGAGATGGGACAGCCTCATCTACCTTTTTATTTGACGATATTCAACAATTTGTTGGGGCACCACTCCCTACGCCTATGCCAAACCCTTTGCCTATCAACTTTGAGTCAAGCGTAGTTTCTTCCGATTTCATTAATCAGTTTGGTGCTACTGGAAGCGTGATCGCAAATCCGCAAATGGTCGGTTCCAATACCAGTGCCACCGTAGGTCACATCATTAAAAGTGGCGGCCAACCATGGGCACGTACCAAATTGATATTATCCAACTATATGGATTTTTCTACCTTAAGTTCTATCTCCATGCAAGTCTATTCTGATGCACCCGTTGGTACCATGTTGAAGCTTAAAGTAGAAAGCACCACTACCGGAGCTGCAAACGAACGCGATGCATTTACAACCGTTTCAGGTGGCTGGGTAACCTATACATGGGATTTTGCCGGTGACCCACCCGTATATGATGTAATCACATTTATGTATGGCTACGGCACCATTGGTGATGCTTCGCCAAGTTCTACATTTTTGATTGACGACATCCAGCAAGTAACTGGTGCTCCTCCTATTCCTACCACCAGCCTACCTATTAATTTTGAAAACGCGGTAAGCACTGCGTATTTCTTAGATTTTGATGGAGCCGGAGCAACGGTTATTTCCAATCCGCAAAACACCAGTGCAAATAGCAGTGATTCTGTCGCACAGATTATTCGTAATGGAGGCCAGGTATATGCGGGTAGCAAACTATTTTTAGCCAACAATTTAGACTTTTCAACCTTAGGCTACATTTCAATGAAATTCTATACGCTTGCGCCAGTAGGAACCCGTATTAAAATCAAGTTAGAAGGTAATGGTCCAAATGAAACCGAAGTAGATGTTCTTACATCCGTTTCTGGTAGTTGGGAAACGTTAACATGGAATTTTACCGGACAACCAACGGAGTTTAATGCCTTGGTATTTATGTTTGATTTTGGCGCTGTGGGTGATAGTTCGGCCACTTCTACCTTCTTATTCGATGACATTCAACAAACCAACGGTTCAGGTACTACTGGAATTGCGGATATATCAAAAACCAATACGTTACACCACTTTCCAAATCCGGCAAAAAACAATTTAACCATAACATCTAGCGGCATCATTCAAAGCATCCACCTATTTGATCTGCTGGGTAATCAAGTATTAGAACAACACCCAGAAAGCCTTAATGTAACTATGGATGTATCTGTTTTTAGGAGTGGCATCTATATCGCGCGCATTTCCAGACCTTCTGGAATACAAAGCATCAAAATAATCATTGAATAATCTTGAGGGAAAAGAATATTGAATTTAAAAAAATAATACCATTAAATTTCATACCCGCAAATGGGTAAAACCAGAAGATTTAAATCCAAACGGGACATTATTTGGTGGTCGCTTACTCGCTTGGATGGATGAAGAAGCAGCACTCTATACCCTTATTCAACTATAGTGTAAGCGAGTGGTGACAAAATTCCTGTCTGAAATCAACTTCAATAATAAAGCCGTTAAAGGTGATATTATTGAGATTGGTATTGAAGTGAAAAAGTTTGGGAAGTCCTCCTTAACGCATAATTCTATGGTTAGAAACATAATGACCCGATAGATTATTATTACGGTGGATAATATTATAATGGTAACGTAGATGAAAACGGAAACCCTAAGCCACACGGAAAAACAAAAGTAGAATACGTAAAAGATAGAATCAACTAATTAAATATTCCATAAAAAAGAGAATACCGTCTAAAATAGCGATTTCCTAATGAGAGTAATCTACATATTTGACATAAGCCCTAATTGGTCAAAACTCTAATAAACAGCTATCTAAAAATTATTTTCGGGAGCTAATTCGTCCGAAAATTCTCCGCCAAATCAAAACAAGTAACTGCTTTAAACAACGCTAGTGAACACCTTAGTTTTACTTATTCTAGCATAACTAAAAAAACAAATTCATCCCTTCCCTACACCAGCTATATGGGTTACTTTCATACGCTAAAAATGAATGATTCCTCGGGTGCGTATTCCGAAAGTTTCCTCTTTCAAAAACGCACTCAACAGGACTAACGCTTTAGCATCAAGCGTTGATTAATAATTTTATAGAGTCGATCGATTAAAGAATAAGTCAGAATATGAAAGGTATAGATTTTAATTTTGGAAAAGGGTTTACCATCAGTAAGCATGTCCCAGAAGAAGTGGCGCATTTTGATCGGGTGTTTGACATTTTTAAAGAGTTGATTACGCATACATCTGGTGATATTGAGGAGGCTTTCAATTGGCTAAGTGAATTAGACAAAGAATATAACATCTTCACCGATGAGTACTCCATTCAAGACTTTGAAGAAGACCTTAAGAAACGGGGATATATCAAAGAAGAAATTGATCCGGATGAAGGAAAATCAGGAACAGGAAAAGGCAAAAACATATTAACTGCCAAACTAGAGTCTGCTTTACGCGAATATGCCTTAGACCAAATCTTCGGTAAGCTCAAGAAAAGTGGCATTGGGAATCACCGTACCACTAAAATCGGGGTGGGTGATGAGCGTGATGGTGAAAATCGTTCGTTTCAATATGGAGATGATTTATCCTTGGTGAATATGACCGAGAGCTTAAAAAATGCACAAATAAATAACGGAATAGCAGATTTACGCTTAACAGAAAACGATTTAATCGTTGAGGAAACCAAGCACAAAGCACAAATGAGTACGGTACTAATGATTGACATTAGTCACTCCATGATTTTGTATGGAGAAGACCGTATTACACCAGCTAAAAAAGTAGCCATGGCATTGGTGGAATTAATCAACCGGAAATACCCCAAAGACACTATTGATATTATTGTATTTGGAAATGAGGCTTGGCCCATCAAAATAAAGGACCTCCCCTATTTGAAAGTCGGACCTTATCATACAAACACCGTAGCTGGACTAGAATTAGCGATGGATATTCTACGTAGAAAAAGAAACACCAACAAACAAATTTTTATGATTACCGATGGAAAACCGAGCTGTGTGCGATTACCCTCCGGTGAGTTTTACAAAAACAGTAATGGCTTAGACGAAATGATCGTTTCAAAATGCCTTAACAAAGCGGCACAAGCCCGGAAATTAAAAATTCCAATTACCACATTTATGATTGCCCAAGATCCATATCTACGTCAATTTGTAGAGCTATTCACGGCACAAAACAATGGGAAAGCCTTTTTAACAGGACTTTCTGGATTAGGACAAATGATTTTTGAAGATTACGAAAAAAATAGAATTAAAAGAATATAAGTACAGATGAAGAAAGAAATCACATTTAAAGAGTTGAAAGATTCCGGATTTAAAGATATCACGATTAACGAAGAACTTCAAGCAAATTTAATCACACGCATTAAAGCCAAGCAGCCTGTATTTGAAGGTTTATTTGGCTATGAAGACACCGTAGTTCCGCAAATGAAGAAAGCCATTCTAGCCGGACATCACATCAATCTTTTGGGATTACGTGGTCAAGCCAAAACTAGAATTGCCAGAAGTATGGTGGACTTATTAGATGAATACATGCCCATCGTAAAAGGGTCTGAAATCAACGATAGTCCGTTTAAACCCATTTCCAGATTTGCACGTGATTTAATTGCAGAACATGGAGACAAAACCCCTATTTCTTGGGTACATAGATCTAACCGTTTCTTTGAGAAATTGGCCACTCCAGATGTTAATGTGTCTGATTTAATTGGTGATATAGACCCCATTAAAGCAGCCACTTTAAAGTTACCGTATTCGGATGAGCGTGTATTGCATTATGGTATGATTCCTCGGGCAAACCGTTCAATTTTTGTTCTTAACGAACTACCCGATTTACAAGCACGAATTCAAGTATCCTTATTTAACATTTTGCAAGAAGGTGATATTCAAATACGTGGTTTTCAATTAAGAATGCCGCTCGATATTCAATTCGTGTTTACGGCAAATCCAGAAGATTATACAAATAGAGGAAGTATCGTGACCCCATTAAAAGATAGAATTGGTTCACAAATTTTTACCCACTATCCAAAATCAATTGCACTTGCCCGTGAAATCACCGAGCAAGAAGCTAAGATTTCACTTGCTGACAAAGCAGCAATACACGTTCCCGGTTTGGCAAAAGACCTACTAGAAGAAGTGGCTTTTGAAGCCCGTAATAGTGAGTTTGTAGATGCCAAAAGTGGGGTGAGTGCACGTCTAACGATTAGTGCCATGGAAAACCTTATGGCAGCCGCTAAATTGCGATTAATTGAAACAGGTTCTAAAAAAACGACTATTCGTTTAGTTGATTTTATGTCTATCATTCCATCTATCACCGGCAAAATTGAGTTGGTATATGAAGGAGAGCAAGAAGGCGCGGATGAAGTAGCCAAAATACTGGTAGACCATTCCGTGATGGTACAGTTTGAAAAGATATTCCCTCTCATTCCTAAGCTAGAAAAAGAAGGCGTTAAAACAACTTATACGGACTTGGTGAATTGGTTCAACGACAACTTTATTGAGTTGAACTATACCGATACAGATGCCGAATTTTATGCCAACCTGAACAGTGTAACTCCTTTAGTTGCGCTAATAAAAGAGTTTGCGCCTAAATTGAGTAAAGCGGATCAAGCCTTTTGCATGGAGTTAGTTTTATGGGCTTTAACCATCAATAATAAATTAGATAAATCAGAAAACGCTACGGCCTATAAGTTCGATTCTGCAGATATTAGCGAACAATTCTATGGCAACAATTAGCCTTTAGTTTAGGGTTTCATTCGGACTTTAGTCCAACAGTAAAACAACAATTTAGAAAGTGCATGCCTCAAAAGCAAGCACTTTTTTATTCCCTTTTATTTAGGTTAAAGGGAACGGCCTTTAAGGCTAATTTTTAATTACAAGCCTATACGCTGCAAAAATTCTGAATCATGTATAAAAATCCGTATTTAGTGTTAAACAGCTGAATCATAGAACTGTAATTTTGACCAAAGAAACAATATTAGCGCATAGACACTCATAGTCAGCTGGTACTTGTTTCAAATATTGAATTATAGTATTCGATTTTCATGAGAGACAATTCAATACCCTTTTAACCCAATAGAAAAATCAAACTCCTACTCCATCTAAAATAATATTTAACCAAAATAATTTGATTCTGATTAAAACAATCTATATTTGCATCGTGCACGATATAAACGCACGTGATTTAAAATAGAAAACCATGAATAAAGAAATTAATACCACATTGACACAAAACATTTTTAGAATCCTATTAGCGTTAGCTATGTTCTATGCTGGGTTTAGTCATCTTACGGTAAACCGTATAGATTTTCAAGCACAAGTTCCTGATTGGATTCCGTTAAGTAAAGATTTAGTAGTAATACTTTCAGGTATCGTTGAAATGGGATTAGCTCTTGCACTCGCTTTTTGGAAAAATGAACGCGCCCGGTTTGGATGGGGACTAGCCTTATTTTTCATCTTAGTTTTCCCAGGAAATATCGCACAATACCTAGATGGTAAAGACGCCTTTGGTGTGTTAGATTCCGATGGTGCACGTTTAAGACGTCTGTTCTTTCAACCTGTACTAATTGCATGGGCTTTATGGTCATCGGGCGCCTGGAAAGCATGGAGAACTAGTAAAGTGAACGACTAATGGACGATACACAATTACAATTAAGCAGTCAAGTTTGCTTTCCACTCTACTCCGCTTCTCGTCTAATTACGAAAGCGTACAAGCCATTCTTAGACGAAATGGGAATTACCTATCCGCAATACTTAGTACTTATGGTATTATGGGAAAAAGATGGGCTAACAGTGAATCAGATTTCGGAAAAATTACTCCTGAACACCAATACGATTTCCCCCCTCTTAAAACGAATGGAGAAGTTAGATATTCTTCAACGAAATAGAAGTGCAGAGGATGAACGGAGTGTAATTATCCAATTAAAAGAAAAGGGAAAGCAATTAAAAGATCAAGCCAAACCTATTCCGGATCAACTGCTTAAAATTCTTTTGAATGATAATATCGAATTATCAGAAGTTCTTCAATTGAAAGAAATGCTTAATCACTGGATTCAAATTCTTACTGAAAATAATAAAAACAAAATAGAAAAATAAATATGGAATTATTAGATAAATTAAATTGGAGATACGCTGCGAAAGCCATGAATGGTGAAAAAGTAGCACAAGAAAAAGTGGATACTATCATTGAAGCGATTTCGCTTGCACCAACATCAAGTGGCTTGCAGCCATTTGAAATAATGGTCATTACAAACCCAGAAATTAAAGCACAAATTAGACCTGTAGCTTGGAATCAATCGGTAATAACAGATTGTTGCCACTTGCTTGTTTTTGCTGCTTGGGATGAATATACTGCAGATAGAATCAATAAAGCATTTGATTTAACCAACGAAGTTAGAGGGTTTGAAAATGAAGGTTGGGAAAACTACCGTCAAATGTTGTTAGGCATCTACCCACAACAAGATCCAAAAGTTAGTTTTGCGCATGCTGCTAGACAAGCTTATATCGGACTTTCAATGGGAATGGCTGCTGCCGCTTTTGAAGAAGTAGATTCTACACCAATAGAAGGATTTGAACCCGCTAAAGTCGATGAGATTTTAGGTCTTAAAGAAAAAGGATTAAGAAGTTGTGTTATTCTTACACTCGGTTACAGAGATGATGAAAACGACTGGTTATCTAGCTTAAAAAAGGTTAGAAAAAGTAAGGCAGATTTAGTCACTGTTTTTGAATAATTAGTACTTTCGGTACGCGTTAACTCAAAGACAAAAACAGAAATATATTTAATTAAATAAAACACATACAAATGGCAAAAATCACATTAAAAGGAAACGAAATCAAGACCATAGGTGAATTACCAGCAATTGGAAGCGAAGCTTCTAACTTTACTTTGGTAGGTGCCGGTTTAGCTGTAAAAACGTTAAATGATTTTAAAGGAAAGAGTTTAGTATTAAACATTTTCCCGAGTATTGATACTGGAACATGTGCCGCATCTGTACGTAACTTTAATAAAGCGGCTGCTGATCTTGAAAACACAACTGTTTTATGTATTTCAAGAGATTTACCTTTTGCACAAGCACGTTTTTGTGGCGCTGAAGGAATTGAAAATGTAGTGATGCTTTCTGATTTTAACACCGGTCAATTCGGTAAAGATTATGGTTTAGAAATCACTAATGGTCCTTTAGCAGGATTAAATTCAAGATGTATCGTAGTTGTTAACGCGGAAGGTAAAGTTACCTATACGGAACAAGTAGCTGAAACAACAGAAGAACCAAATTACGATTTGGCTTTAGCAGCATTGTAAGACATTCTAATTAACTAGAAATAGTTTTAAAAGAGAGCGGTTTGGATATTTATCCATGCCGCTTTTTTTGTTTCAATGTAGTATATTGCTTTTTCGAAAAAGTAGATAAAAAAGAATTCGTTATTTTACATCCATAAAACGTACGTAATCAATACCCCATTTAAGTTTTGAAAGAATTAATTAAAAAAATAAAGCATTCCATAAACCTAAGTGCGGAAGCAGAAGAATACCTTTTTTCTATTTCAAAAGAAAAAACGATTCCCAAAGGCGCCACTTTAATTCGTGAAGGGCAAACAGTCAACAAAATTTATTTCGTTACAGATGGGTGTATCCGGTCTTATTGTACCGATAAAAACGGGAAAGAGCATACCTTACAATTTGCGATTAAAAATTGGTGGATGAGTGATTATATTGCGCTTCACAATGATGAACCTGCAACCCTTACCGTAGAGTGTCTTAAAGATTCCACCGTAATTGAGTTTAATGCCAAAAAATTAGATGGAATCCTTACGAAATTCCCAGAATACGAGCCTTTTCAAAGACACATTTTAGAGCGTCATGTAGTTAGTTTACATAAAAGAATCTTGAATCAATTGCAGTTGACAGCTGCAGAACGGTATGATCTATTTATTGGACAATACCCCGAAATAGAACAATATACCCGTAATTATCACATCGCATCCTATTTAGGTATCACGCAAGAAAGCCTGAGCCGAATTAGAGTAGAAAGAGCAAAAAAATAAATTTCTTACCATAGGTCAAATTTTTCCCGAAAATCGCATTCTACCTTTGTATCACATTATCGCAAACAGATAAATAGATTCAAATATGAAAGCATTACAATTATTAAAATACGGAGAGATTACAGATAGTTTGGCATTTAACGAGGTTGAAAAACCTACGATTCAGGCAAGTGATGTTCTAATTGAAATTAAAGCTGCGGCTATTAACCCAATCGACAAAAGTATCATCTTAGGAAATCTTCAAGGTTTGCTACCTATTCCATTACCCAGTACCCTCGCGTATGATGTAAGCGGAATCATCGTAGAAAAAGGAGCTGACGCAAGAAATTTTGAAATTGGCGACTTGGTTTACGCTAGAGTTCCTCAAGAACAAATGGGCACCCTAGCAGAATATGTTGCGGTAACCAGCCTAGCCGTTTCAAAAAAACCAGGAAACATTTCTTTCGAAGAAGCGGCAAGCTTACCTTTAGCCGGACTTACTGCGTTACAATCTTTGGAAAATGCAGGTATTAAAGAAAACGATAAAGTACTTATACATGCAGGCTCAGGTGGTGTAGGAAGTTTCGCTATTCAATATGCTAAAGCAAAAGGAGCATACGTGTATACGACTACCAGCACTAACAATGTGAAATGGGTGAAAGAATTGGGTGCGGACCGAGTGATTGACTATAAATCTGAAGATTATAAAACGATTGTAAAAGATGCCGATATCGTGTTTGACACACTTGGACAAAGCTATACAGCGGAAGCTTTTCAAGTAATTAAGTCTGGTGGTAAAGTAGTTAGTGTTGTTGGACCGTTAGATGAAGAAACCGCAAAAATGTTTGGGATGGCTGACTATAAGTTACCCGAAGAATTAGCCACTTTAAGTAGCCAAAAAGAAGCTTCTTATAAATTCATTTTCATGCATCCAAATGGTTCTCATTTAGAAGAAATAAAAGCCTTGATTGAAGATGAGAAAATCAAACCAATCATTGACAAAGTGTATCCATTTTCGGAAAGCATTGAAGCATTCACACACCTAGCATCAGGTAGAGCAAAAGGGAAAATAGTAATAAAAATTAGCTAAGGTTAATTCCGTTTAAATAGAATAATAAATACTAAAATTAAAAATCATGATGAAAAAAATATTAATTGGATTCGTAAGTGTTATAGCGCTTGCATTCGTAACGTTATACTTTACATCCAGACCAAATCTAGAGGAAGATGGCTCTTATAGTCCTTCCAGTTTAGCACTCACTTTAGGAACCGTTTCAAAAACAGATTTTGAAGAAATTTCATACCCAAAATACCAAGGGAGTAAATCTAAGATTTTGGTAATCTTCACGGAACAAAAGAACTTGGAAATGAAAAATGGCAAACAGTTTTCTACTGGAAACCATCCTATAGAAGCACTGGTACCTATGTTACACCTTAAAAATGCAGGGTTTGATTTTGAAATAGTTACTCCTACTGGCAAACCTGTTGTTTTTGAAATGTGGGCTTTCCCAAATGAAGATGAGAATGTGAAAGCAATTTACAATGCGTACAAGTCGAGTTTTGAGCACCCTAAAAAATTAGCTGACTTTATCACTACGTCATTTACAGATGTTGATTCTTATGCCGCTGTATTTGTACCTGGTGGTCATGGAGCAATGATTGGTATCCCAGAAGATAAAAACGTTGCCAAGGTCTTAAATTGGGCGCATCAAAGTGATTTGTTTACCATCACCTTATGTCACGGACCTGGTGCATTATTATCTACTACCCTGGATAATCAGAAATTCCTTTACGAAGGATACAATATGGCTGTATTTCCAGATGCTATCGATGAAATGACGCCAATGATTGGTTATTTACCGGGGCATATGACTTTAGGCGTAAGCGAACGTTTAAAAAGCTTAGGTGCTAATATTGTGAATACAGAATCTGATGAAACCGTTTGTATCGACCGGAAACTAATTACAGGCGCAAGTCCGCTGGCATCAAATGAACTAGGTAAACTTGCGGCAACAACCTTGCTTCAAGAATTGAATTAACAGCTACCTACAAAATGTATACGAAAGCGGTTTGGATATTTTTCCAAGCCGCTTTTTTGTTTCTTTGTAGTGTATTTCAACTCTAAAAGGCTACCCACTTAATTCCGTTATAATCTTTCCTAAAATAATACGTATCATTCATTTTAAGCGAAATGTATTCAGCCTTCCGCGAAACGTATAAGTCGCTTTACGTATTAAAACCCACATTTGCACTGTTATTCATTAAAAGAACATTAGTATGTCAAAACAATCTTGGGATTCAAAAAACATTCCCGATCAAAAAGGAAAAACCGTTATTATTACTGGAGCTTCTAGCGGATTAGGAAAAGAAGCGACAAAAGTATTGGTAGAAAAAAACGCCAAAGTTATTATGGCGGTTCGAAACCCTCAAAAAGCAGAAGCAGTAGCAGAGGAAATTAGCGCTCAAGTTCAAGGAGCTAAAATTGAAATTAGACCACTTGATTTAACCAGTTTAGCTTCTATTAAAGCGTTTGCAGCTAGCATTCATAAAGACGTAAACCAATTAGACATACTCATCAATAACGCAGGAATTATGATGTGTCCTTTCTCCAAAACGAAGGATGATCTAGAAATTCAAATGGGAACCAATCACTTTGGCCATTTCGCACTTACCGGCTTATTAATGCCATTGTTAAAGAAAACTGTCGATTCTCGAATTGTGGTAACAAGTAGTATAGCTCATAAAACAGGTAATATCAACTTTGAAGACATCAATTGGAAGTCGAGGAAATACGACACCAATAAAGCGTATTCCGATAGTAAACTCGCCAACCTCTATTTTATGTATGAATTGGTAGAGCGATTAAAATCGGATAAAAACGCACCTATGGTAACCTGTGCCCACCCAGGTTGGACCAAAACGAATTTAGATAGACACTCGGGTTTAGCGAGCTTTTTAGGAAATATTGTGGCACAAAAAGTAGAAATGGGCACCTTACCCAGCTTACGTGCAGCTACGGATGAAAAAGCCAATACGGGCGACTATTTTGGTCCTAAAGGAATGATGGAAATGAGAGGATATCCGGTTGTGGTAGCCTCCAACGAAATGGCGAACAACAAAGAGAATGCAAAAAAGCTTTGGACTTTATCGGAAGACTTTACGGGTATTAAATATTAAACTTAAAAGGTTTAATTATGAAAACAGAAAGAAAAATAGGAAGACGAGTTTTTAATAGCCTTTTAGGTATTCAAGCATTCGTTGAATTAGCTATTGGAGCAACCATGTTGTTTAGCTTTTCAACAGCGTTAGAAAGTGGTTTTGGCATTACATATACTAGTGAGCTAGACATTCTGGGTATTGCTTTAGGACTCTATCTACTTTTATTAACCGGATTAATGATTTTAAGCATTATTTGGACATTAAAAGGAAACAATTCCGGAACAACCCTTGGAATTATTCTAGGTATCTTCCTGGTAGTATTTGGGATAGTTACATTTTTCAAATTCGGAGATCCCCAACCATTATATGTAGATAGTTTTAGAGGACTAATTACCATTATATTTGGTTTCATGGCATCCAAAGAATTGAAGCAGTAACCAATTTATGCGGGTTTTAATTTCAATCAAACAACTAAACAATGGTAGAGGTTTTCAAAACTAATGTGGATGGCACGGAACAATCCGTAAAAGTTTTAACACATATTGAAGCTAGTTTCCCCGAACTGATCATTAATTTTGATTTAGAGGATTGTGATAAAATCCTTCGTACAGAAGGTGCAATTATTCCTATTGACCAAATCAAAAAACTATTGCGCGTAGAAGGTTATTTTTGTGAAGTATTGGTATAAAATAATAGTAAAGCATGACAGATTTTTATCATATAAAAGGTGTTTCTGAGGTTCATAATTTGTTTGGTTTAGAAAAGCCGTTACATCCCTTAATTACTATCGTGAAAAAATGGCCCGACATTGATTTCGATTTTAGTAATGTGAAATTAACTAGTGATTTGTACCTCCTTTCCATGAAGGGCAAAATGAATGGCACTACCTTTCGATATGGTAGAAACTCTTATGATTTTGAAGAAGGAACTTTAGTGTTTATGGCTCCAAATCAAGTGGCTTCATTTGAAGACCCTATTGACCAGTTAGATGATTCGGGTTGGACCATCCTCTTTCATCCAGACTTGATTCGACAATCTGAATTAGGAAGAACCATTAAGCAGTATTCGTTTTTCGATTACGAGGCAAACGAGTCCTTACATCTTTCAGATAAAGAAAAGAAATTCTTAATTGAGTTGGTGGCGAAAATTGATTCTGAAATGAATCAAAACATGGATAAGTATTCTCAAGACTTGATTATTCAAAATCTGGAAACCATTTTGAAATACAGTAAGCGCTACTATGACCGCCAGTTTTATACACGAACTAATTTGAATAAAGATTTAGTAGCGCAATTTGAACACTATTTACAAGACTATTTTGCGTCAGAAGCACTCGCAGAAAAGGGTATCCCTACCCTATCTCAATGTGGAGAAGGCTTAAATATTTCTGGTTCTTACTTGAGTGACTTACTTAAATTAGAAACGGGACGAAGTGCAAAAGACCATATTCATTCTTACGTAATTGAAAAGGCAAAAACTGATTTACTAAATTCAAACATACCTGTAAGTGAAGTTGCTTTCAACTTGGGGTTTGAATATCCACAACATTTTAGTAAGCTTTTCAAAGGTAAAGTTGGATTAAGTCCAACAGAATATAGAAGTATGAATTAGTAAAAGCTAAAACCGAGCTAACCTAAAAAGGCCTTCCGAAATGGTTCCTTTTTAAAAATTCTAACTAACCATAGCGTAGCATTGTAGGCAATATAGAAATGCCAATTAACATCTATTTGATTGATAATATTGAAGTACTTTTACCCCCTATTTTGATACAAGCAATAGCATGAAAAAAAACAAAGAAAAACCATCACCAGAAGCCAAAGCGCTTTCTCTTTTTTTAATGGCTTTTAAAACCGTAAAACCAATTTACAAAGAGCAATCTAAACGTATTAGCAGGTTATGGGGTATGGTATTAGCCGAAGAATTAAGCATGGAGGAATATACGCAAAAGGTGGAAAGCATGTTGACACTAAATGGTGGATATGATATCGTTGTAGAGAAAACGGTTCGCCATTACATTGAAAGAACAGGTGAATGGACATTAAAGGGTGACGACAAATATTGCATAGACGCTCAGGAAGTTGCGGCTAGATTATTAAGTAAATAGCCTCGCTATTTCCCGTGTTAACCCAATGAAGGAAATGCACTACTATTTAAGATATAACAACTTAAACCACGCCATGGAATGCTGAAAATTGGCGCATAGCGATGATGATAAATTGCCATTGCATAGTTTTCCTATAGTTTCTGTCATCCTTATCCCTTCTAAAAAGCTTACCTGCAAAATTGGTTCATTTGAACTAACGAAGAATAAAATATTTGGTGAGGTTAATATTCCTGAATACAAACGCGATTCATTTCCCAAACGAATGAGCGTTTCCAGTATAGAGAAAGAAATAATAGCCGAAATTATTGATTCCTATTATTTACAGGAAAAGAAACGCAAATAACACTATTTATATGAATCGAAACATAATAGTATTTGGTGCTACCGGAAAAACAGGACAGCTCATCTGTAAAGAATTAAGCTTAAATAATTTAACCTACACTGTTTTTGTTAGAGAAGAATCTACCCATAAAATAGCGGATTCAGCCGTTAAAATTAAAAACGGAAATGTGCTTAATGCGGAGGATGTTCAGTTGGCTTTTGAAAATGAAACCTATACCGATGTAATAATTGCCTTAGGAAGTAAGGACTTGAAAGGATCACGAATTAGGTCAATGGGTACTAAGAATAGTATAGATGCTTTAAAAAACACCTCATCCAAATCTCATATTCATGCTATAAGTGCTTTGGGTGTAGGAGAAAGTTGGTCACAACTTAATTGGTTTGGAAAGCTCATTTGTAATCTATTAATTAAGAGCGCCATGACGGACCATAATGAACAAGAAAAGTTCCTTATGAATAGTGCTTTTCCGTACCATATTTTAAGACCAGTAGGGTTAAAAGACGGTGAATCAAAAGGAGAAGTCCTTGTACAGAACGAAGGATTCCTACCAAGTAATTCAATTCAAAGATCAGATGTAGCAAAGTTTCTAGTCCAGAACCTTTTAGAAAATAAAACTGGAGTAAGCGGTATTTGTCAAAAGGGACAATAACTATGACTAACCTTTTTAGTTCAGCTACCTTGAATTTCAGGGTAACTAAAACGATAATCAACAAGAACTATAGTATAGCTACTCTACTGGATAACTGCGACACCCTATTCAGAGTATTAGAAACACGCAAAACAGCGCAATGAAAGAAACTTCAGTCAGACTATTAATACACGAAAATTTAGGTCAAATAGTAAGTCTAACCAGACAGTTAAATCCAGATATGGAGATTACTGATCTAGAAAGCAGGCAATCAAAAATGTTTGAATTTGACAACTACGAATGTTTTGGGCTTTTTGAAAACCATACCCTAATTGGTGTTTCAAGTGGATGGATTACGGTGCGATTATATTCTGGTAAGCAACTAGAAATTGATAATGTAATTATTGATGACACCATTCAATCGAAGGGTTACGGTCAACTATTTATGACCGAGATTGAAGTCTGGGCGAAACGCAATAACTGCAAAACAGTTGAATTAAACACCTATGTTCAAAATGGCAGGTCCCATAAGTTCTATTTTAATCAAGGTTTTCATATCTTAGGGTTTCATTTTCAAAAACGAATATAAGACGTCAAACATACCTAAAACAAAACTACTCAATACGCTGATAGTAATACGAATACCATACAAAAACCAGTAGCGTATAGCCAATATTAAAAAACGAAAAATAGCCATGTTAAATGAAATTAGCCTCAATAGAAAACAATACAAGAGACGGACAATTAGTTGTCGTGAATAGAAATCTAACAAAAGCGGTAAGCGTTCCATAGATTGCGGAAACCATGCAAATGGCTATGGATAACTGGACTAAAACCGAGAGTCAGCTGCAAAGTGTTTATCAGAAATTAATGGCGAATCAATTGTCTGATACTATTGATTTTTCTTCTGTTAAGGTATTAGCCCCAATTCCTAGAGCCTACCATTGGGCGGATGGAAGCGCGTATGTAACACACGTAGAATTGGTTCGTAAGGCTAGAAATGCAGAATTACCTGAATCATTTTGGACAGACCCATTAATTTACATGGGCGCTTCGGATGCTTTTATTGGAGCAAATGACGCTATTAATATTGAAAAAGAAGAATGGGGCATTGATTTCGAATCTGAAATAGCTGTTTTCACGGATGATGTTCCAGCAGGAGTAAATTCAACTGAGGCTTTAAACCACATTAAGTTAATCACTATTATCAATGACGTTTCTTTACGGAATTTAATTCCTAGTGAGCTATCAAAACAATTTGGATTTTACCAATCTAAACCTTGGACCACATTCGCTCCTGTAGTTGTGACGCCAGACGAATTGGATGGTAGTTGGAAAAATGGCAAACTTCATTTACCATTAAACTCTACCTTAAACGGAAAACTTATTGGCTCGCCAAACGCAGGCGTTGATATGACATTTGACTTTGGGCAATTAATAGCGCACGCTGCTAAAACGCGTTCTTTAATGGCAGGAACTGTTATTGGTTCTGGCACCGTTGCAAATCAAGGAAGTCCGAATGGCTC
>CAXMPG010000108.1:0-8044 GCA_964195485.1 uncultured Desulfobacterales bacterium | reverse complement strand
AACTATCCGCCCTATCGACAAGAGAGAGAACTATATTAAACGTTGCGTGGGTATACCAGGAGATGAAATTCAGGTAATAGATGGTATTTTACATATAGATGGTAAAAAAGCTTTTATGGCTGACGAAATGCAATACGCGTATTTTGTTCAGTTTAAAAATACGATGACCATGAACACCAAGAATCGTATGCTTTTGAAAACAGAGTATAACGTAAACTTGTCTGACGCTATTCAATTGAATCAAGAGGCTACATTGTTTAGAATTCCGCTTACCGCAGAAATGAAAGACAAATTAGAAGCTAATTCGCTTGTTGCCTCTATTAAGCGTTCTATCAATGAAAAAGATAGCTATAATTTTATTGATAAATTAATTACGCGAAATACCTACGGGCCTGATTTCTTAGCGTATTTAGAAAGCATTGACAACTTTAGTCCACGCTATCCTTACTATCCAAACGTAAAAGCGTACAACTGGACAGAAGATAATTTTGGACCATTAGTTATTCCAGCGGAGGGAATGAAAATAGATTTAACGATTGAAAATCTACCATTATTTAGTCGACCTATTCGAGTATACGAAGGAAACAAGCTAGAAGTGAAAGACGGGAAGATTTTCATTAACGATGAAGAAACTACTTCTTATACTTTTAAAATGAATTACTACTGGTTGATGGGTGATAACAGACACAACTCTGCCGATTCACGCTTCTGGGGTTTTGTACCCGAAGATCACGTGGTAGGTAAAGCCGCATTTGTTTGGCTTTCTGTTGATCCTGAGTTGGGCATGTCAGACGGGAAATTCCGTTGGAACAAAATGTTTAGACTAGTAGAGTAATTTTAAATCGGAAATTAGTACAGTTACGTACTGGATGAGTTCTCCAATCAAAACGATATGAAAGTTAGCGGATTTACATTTATTAAAAATGCCATCAAACTAGACTACCCTATCGTTGAAGCTATTCAGTCCATTTTGCCGTTATGCGATGAAGTGATTGTAGCCGTTGGGAACTCAGAAGATGAAACATTAGCACTCATTCAAAACATTGATCCTAAAGTCCGCATTATTGAGACCGTATGGGACGATTCATTACGTGAAGGTGGACAAGTACTCGCTGAAGAAACTAATAAGGCCTTTAAAGCCGTTTCTAAGGATAGTGATTGGGCTATTTACATTCAAGGTGACGAAGTGATGCATGAGGATTATCACACGCATGTAACGCAAGCGATGCGTGAGAATATATCTGATCAAAACGTTGATGGTTTACTTTTCAACTACCGCCATTTTTACGGCTCCTACGAATACATTGGTGATGCCGTGCAATGGTATCCTAAAGAAATTCGTGTCATTAAAAATGATTCTAGCATTTACTCGTATGGAGATGCCCAAGGATTTAAAAAAGGAACCGGAGAAAAGCTGAATGTCGCAGAAATAGATGCTTACATTCATCATTACGGATGGGTTAAAAGTCCGGAAGCCATGCAGCGAAAGCAAGAGACTTTTCACAAATTATGGCATGATGATAAATGGGTAGAGCAAAATGTGATTAAAGCCACGGAATTTGATTACTCTGAAGTTCAAGCCTTATGGAAATTTGAAGGCACACATCCTACGGTAATGAACAAACGTATTTCAGAAAAAGGATGGCGTTTTGATCATGACATTTCAAGAAATACATTTTCGTTCAAAGAAAAGGCCAAGAAATGGGTCCAAAAAGTCACCGGACTTCCACTTGGAGAGTATCAGAACTATAAGATTGTAAAATAATTTTACTCTCGTAACCTCAGTACATACAGCACTTCCCTTATTATGATAATAATAGTTGCGACTTCTCATTAAAAATGAATGAACGTTCATTCATTTTTGTTAGTTTTGCTTCATGAAAGCAAAGACAAGTACAAAACTACACGACAAATTACGCGCTAAACGCACCGCCATTTTAGACGCTGCGTTAGCACAAATCACTTTGTATGGATTTCATGGTACGAGTATTAAAATGATTTCAACCACTGCCAACGTTGCCGCAGGAAGCATTTATAATCACTTTGCCAACAAAGAAGAAGTCATTCAAGCGCTTTACCTTCAAATTGGATTAGAGATAAACGAGATTGTGCTCTCCAATCATGATCCTTCCATTGCTTTTGAGGAAGACTTTCTAAATATCTGGACCGCCATTCTAGAACTATATATTTCGGATCCGCGTAAACCAGAGTTTATTACTCAATACGCGTATTCTCCGTATATAATTGAACAGACTAAAGAGCAACCAGATCCACTTCTCACTCCAGTACTAGAAATATTTGATACGGCACGTGCACAAGGTTTTATTAAAGACTTTCCAAACACCGCCTTATTAGCATTAACACATAGTCCTATTACCTCTTTGGTAAGGATGGCCAAATACGAACGCATAGAATTAGCAAATGTAGCTATCACAAAATATGCGCAAGCATGCTGGGACGCCATCAAAATCTAATTTATTCTACAATGAACAAGCAAATCATCACCATAATTCTGGTAGTAAATATTTTACTCACCAGTGGATTATCAGCGCAAATTGTTGCCGATTCCTTTCCTCTTCAAGCCCTTGCTTTAGCGGCCATAAACCAAAGTAAATCACTTGCAAATAGCACTTTAGAGATTCATAAGTCCGAACAAATCAAAAAAGGTATTCACCATGTTTACATTCCTACGTTAGAAGCAAAGGGCAGTTATGCCTACAGTTCCGGAGAATTTAATTTAAGCACCCAAAGTTTTCCCATCACCATTCCAGGAATCTCATTACCTCCAATTATTCCAGGCTTTCCAGCCATTCAAATCCCCCCCACTTCTACTGCCATTCCACCTATTGACCAAACCGTTGATTTCAATGGCAATATCTGGATGGGTGGACTTACCGCTAAATGGACCCTTTTCACCGGACTAAAAGCTCCGTTTCTATCTAAGGCCATGACGCATAAAATAGAAGCTCAACGCCAAATTTTGAAACAAGATGAAGCCGATTTGATATCGGAAGTAGCGATGTATTACGATAAAATTGCCTTGCTATCTCAAACCAAAATATTGTTAGACCAGCAAATTAATCGTTTACAACACGAAACTTTAACGGCTAAAAAAGCTTTTGAACAAGGACTAATTACGCATCATGAATATC
The DNA here is from genome assembly GCA_964195485.1 of uncultured Desulfobacterales bacterium. GTDB lineage: Bacteria > Bacteroidota > Bacteroidia > Flavobacteriales_G > Salibacteraceae > CAJXZP01. The sequence continues at coordinate 4,892 of CAXMPG010000108.1, read as the reverse complement.
AAAAAGTAGAATTAGCACAATTAGAACTTGCCTCCAAACAGTTAGAATATGAAGGCAGTAAAGAGTTACTCATCATAAAACTACATCAGCTTACCGGAATCGAAAAAGAAGAGTTGTATCGTTTAAAAGTATCGCTATATCCAAGAGAAACGGGAGAGAGTCAGCAAACCTACTTAGAACGACCAGAACTCATCGCTTTAGACGAAGCCAGTCAAGCATCAAAGTATAAATACAAATCTGAATTTAGCGGATATCTACCCCAAATTCAAGCCTTTGCATCGCATCAATATATGGGAATGACAAACGGGAACATAGGTGATTTAGGAATTAATGAATTGAGTGCATATCCCTTAAATATGGTTGGAGTTGGTGTAAAATGGGAATTATTTGACGGACTACATACCCATAACGAAAGACAAAAAGCGCAAATAGAAATGGAGCAAACTTTAAATCGTAAAGAAGAGGTTCAAGAGCTACTAGAATTAAATTACACCAATTGGCTCACGCAATACCATAACCTCAACGCACAAACCAAATTAAAGAAACGCCAAATGGAAGTTTCTAAACAGTCTACCGAAATCAGTTACAAAGAATATCAAAACGGACTAATCAAACTATCTGATTATTTAGAATCTCAAACTAATTATACCACCGTAGCGCTGGAGTATTACACCACACTCTGTCATCAAAGAAATAGTGCATTAGAATTATTAAAAGCTACGGGCAATCTACAAATCAATAAATTATAGCAAAATGACTATTAAATATTTTCCTATCATCATCGCTTTCAGCACTTTCATTGTATCGTGTAGCCAACCGCAACCCATTAATGCGTTGAAAGGAAAAGTAAAACGCGATGCGCTTACTGTGGTCAGTAAATATCCAGGGCGTATTCTTCATCATTACGTAACTGAAGGCGATATCGTAAACTCAGGAGACACGCTCTCCATTCTGGAGGTTCCAGAAATCGAAGCCAAAAGAACCCAAGCATTAGGTGCCGTTCAAGCTGCTAAAGCACAGTATGACTTAGCTTTAAATGGTGCTTCATCCGACCAATTAGCTCAAATATCGGCTAAACTAGATGCGGTAACCGAGCAATATGACTTTGCTAAAAAATCATATCATAGAATAGATGCCATGTATCAAGATAGTTTGATTTCACCTCAAAAACATGATGAAGTCTTCATGAAACTGCAAGGGGCAAAAGCTCAATACGAAGGAGTGACCGCCAAGTATAACGAGGTGAAACATGGCGTAAGAGACGAAAAAATTAGAATGGCTTTAGGTACCTACGAACGCGCCAAAGGCGCTTTGCAAGAAGCAAATGTGGCCTATAATGAGCGCTATATTATAGCACCTCAACACATGAATATAGAAACCATTGCCCTGAAAGTAGGTGAGTTGGCGCTACCCGGTTATGGCATCTTTACGGGCTATCAGTCTAACAGCACTTTTTTTAGATTCACCGTTCCCGAGAGTAAGGTGAATAATTATAAGGTAGGGAATGAGTTTCAAATCACATCTCCCTTTACCGATGAAGAATTCTCAGGCAAGGTGGTTACCATAAAGCAGCTTAACCGCTATGCAGATATTACCTCTGCTTTTCCGGATTACGAGTTAGGCGAATCTACGTATGAAGTAAAGCTTATTCCAGTAAATAGTAAAAAGGCAGAAACTTTATATGCCAATATCACCGTGCTATTGCACCAAAAATAAGGTATGAAAGACTGGCTCAAATTATTGATACGAGAGTTTAAAAATTTTGGTTCAAACTCGGTAGTAATGGCAATCTTTTTAGGCGCACCGCTACTTTATGGTTTATTGCTTGGTGGTGTTTACCAAAAGGGAAAAGTGAACAATTTACCAATTTTGGTCATCGACTTAGACCAAACTCCTTTAAGTCACAAATTACTGGATATGATGGACGATTCGGAAGTCATTATTCCAGACGTTGTATTTAACCAAGATGGTATACGTAAACGCATAATCAACAAAGAGTATCACGCTGTAGTTACTATTCCCAGAAGATTCGAAGCCGAAATATTACAAACCAGGCATCCTGAGATTGTGGTAGAAGTAAACACCGCAAATATTTTAACCGCCAATTATTCTGCCAAAGCCATTCAACTTATAATGGGCACTCTTAATGCCGGTATTGAAATTGAAGCTTTAAAGAAAAAGGGAATTCCTGCCATCACGGCTAAATCAAAATACGAAGCCTTTGGCGTGAGTTATGCGCGCTTTTTTAATTCTTCCGCTAACTATATGACTTTTCTATGGCCAGGTGTTCTAGGTGTTATCATTCAGCAGGTTTTCATGCTCGCTTTGGCTTTAAGCTTTGCGCGCGAATTTGAAGAAAAATCATTCTTTACCACCTTCATGCCCGGAGCAAAAAACATTTGGAACGCCATGATTATTAAAGCACTCCCATTTTGGGTGATGGGCATTGGCGTTTTAGTGCTCCTTCGATTAATGTTTCCATTGTTCAAAGTGCCATTTCACGCAGATGGTTTAGCCATGGTCGTATTACTTACCGCACTAATTCTCTCCGTTACATTTATCGGTATTTTGGTGAGTATTGCCATTCCTAATCAACTAAAAGCCACCGAAATTTTGATGGTTATTGCTACTCCAAGCTTTATTCTCAGTGGTTTTACGTGGCCATTAAGTCAGATGCCAACTTTTATTGTACAATTGGCTAATACCATTCCGCTCACTCATTTTCTGGAAGCGCTACGCAAGCTATTATTGTATCAAGCCACCTTAACGGATATCCTTCCTCAGATAAAAAACTTGCTAATTCTAACCGTAATTTTTGCGCTAGCAAGCTACATTCTACTAAAGATTAAGATTTACTTACATGATAAAAAGGTTCTTATAAATAATTAGGGCGTTACCCCGCTACCGCTGTCGCTTTAGCGCGGTCAGGCTTTCCCCTGCAAGTCCTCGCTACGCTGTGGGCTTTCCGGTACAATCCTTAACGCAAAAAGGGAATTTACTTTCGTAAATTCCCTTTTTAATTTCTTTAACGCTATAAAAGTCTAATACTTTCTCACGCCATATTTTCGTTTCAAATCTCGTAAGATTTCATCTAGTCCGTTGCTCTTAATCACCAAAACAGTCGATAATAACATCCCTGCTTTTCCGGCTGGCATTCCTTTACGGTCTAGCCATTCTAAGTAATGTACCGGAACATCACAAACGAGCGAATCCTTATACTTACCGAAGTACACTTTGGTGGTTACCAATTCCTTCAAAATAGAAGGATCAAACATTGGGACTGGAGTCGCCATGATTACTCTTGAACAGTTATAGTCTCCCCCATGGCAACAACTACAGCGCCAGCACGCATCTTTTTACGTTTAGCGGTTTCCACTTCTCCATCCACAGTCACCTCACCATCCGTAATAAACATATTAGCTTGTCCGCCAGACTCTGCTACGTTCATCATTTTTAATAATGAGTTAAGCGGTATAAATTCGTTTCCGTTTAGTTTGAATTCCATCGTGTTTTTATTTGCGGCAAAGGTAGGTTTAATTGATTTCAATGCTGAACATAGCCTGATATTTCTCTTGGAAAGGCAAGGTAATAATTCCGTCTTTTTCTTTGAAAACACCTGTTGCATTTTCATGGTCCGTCACGCCTAACCAAGGTTCAATACATACAAATGGTGCGTTGTGTTTTGCCCAAATCCCTAGGTTTGAAAAGTCCGAATAAGTAACTGCGATTGAATTTATATGGTTTGCACTTTTAAGTGTCACTTTTTTAGCAACAATATTTTTAAAAATCAACGCATCATTAGCAAACAAATCTTTTGTTAACGGCAAAACCTTACTGTTTTTCATAACCGAAATGGTATTTTCAGTCAGCAACCCATTTGAGGAAAGCGTATTGGAATTCAAGTTTTGCACTTCATCAAATTCCAAGTAATAATCAGCGTAATTCTCGTTTGGAAATAGCGGACAATTAAATGCTGGATGTGCACCTAGCGAAAACAACAATTCCTCGTTTCCAGTATTGGTTACCTGATGAGCTACCATTAACGTATTTTCGACTAACGTAAACGTAATTTCAAATTCAAAATCAAACGGATAATCCTTCTTTAAACCCTCCGAAGAAGCATAACAAAAAGTAATTGAATTGTTCGTTTTATTCTTGACTCCTAAATTCTGGTTATGACGAATAAAACCATGTTTAGGTACCGAATAGGTATTTCCGTTATGCGCATATGACCCATTTTTCAAAGCCCCAATAATTGGAAATAATACGGGAGCTGTACTTCCCCAAATTTCTTTATTGCCTTGCCAAACATATTCTAAGCCCGTTTCTTTAGACTTAAAACTACATAGCTCTGCTCCTGTTTCGTTAATTTCAACGGAGAAGTTTTTGTTTTGAATTTGATGTTTCATGAAACTGGGAATATTTTCAAATTTAACTTTTGTAGGTGGTCTTTTACTAAAAAAATTACCCTAGTTATTCTAAAAACGTACGTTTCTTAAAATATTAGCCTCCAACTTACGTTATTTCCATATTAAACCCATTACCTATGAAACATGTTAATATTACTTTTTTAGCCCTTCTATTTTTAGTGAGTTGTAGTTACAATTCCAGGCACTATTTAATTGAAACTCCATGTGAATACATATCACCGAGTAGAAGTTTAAACGTTTGTAAAATACTTAAAGACAGCGTAGTTGTGTATGCCATTTTTGTAGATGTAGATTCTTACCATCCTTGGACGCAATACGATATTGATTCAACCCTTGACTCAGTGAGAAAAGCAATGTCTTGGATAAAAAGTCAAGCAGACAAAAATGGTAAGACCCTAGGTATTAAAACAGTCGTTCATTCCCAACAATCAAAGTTATCGTTGTCAGAAAGTAAAATTAAAC
>CAXMPG010000107.1:0-1656 GCA_964195485.1 uncultured Desulfobacterales bacterium | reverse complement strand
TTTTATAAGTAGGACCTTCGTCAACACCTTCATGTTTTGTTTCTGGGTTTAATTTGCCTTTGTATTTCTCTATGTATTGTTCTGGTAATAATAATTCTGCATGAGGTAGCGGAGAAGCATAGAACATAAAAAAGGGTTCATTCTTATTTTCTTCAATAAATTCAAGTGCCTTTTCATGGATTAAATCAGGAGCATACACCTCTTGACCTTTACCTTCATTGCCTTTCAATATAATTTTTTCTTGATTGTGCCACAAGTGGTATGGATAGTAATTATGTGCAATACGCTGACAGTTTTATCCGTAGAATTCATCAAAACCTTGCATGTTAGAATCACCTTCAGAACCTGGAAAACCCAATCCCCATTTTCCATATACCGATGTTTTATAGCCGGTTTCTTTTAGCATTTCGGCTAAAGTATAGGTGCTTGAAGGCATTGGATGCTGTCCTTCAGGTCGAACCTCTTTATTCCCTCTAATTACGGTATGTCCGGTATGCATACCAGTTAACAATGCAGAACGTGATGGTGCACAAACCGTAGCTCCAGAATAATGTTGTGTAAACACCATTCCATCTGCCGCTAATTTGTCAATATTTGGTGTGTCAAATTTATCTTGCCCAGTTAAAGTTAAATCACCATAACCCAAATCATCTGCCAAAATGTAAATGACATTTGGATTCGACATGCTCACCACAAGTGGTTTTGTGTTTTCGACAACTTCTAAAGTTTTAGCATCTTGCGCATACTTTTTACAAGACATCAAACTCATTACAATTAGAGCGGGTAGTATAAAACTTTTTTTAATCATTTTTGTTGATTTATTTTGTGATAAGGATTGTGCTTGCAACTTCAAGATTTTCAGATGTTGCTTCAATATTCACTTTTCCTTTTTCGTTTCTTTTACTTTTAATAATCAGCATACATAAACCATTAAATGCTTTTCTATAGTTTGCTTGAAACGGTTCCGTGGTGGCAGCATTTCCATTTCCGACTGCAGCAATAGTACCTGGGCCGTTAACTTTGAAATTGACCAAATTATCAGCAAGCGGACAAAAATAACCATCTTTATCTACAACTTTCACCGTAATAAATGATAAATCATTTCCATCTGCATCAATCTCCGTTCTATCGGGTATTAATTCAAGATGATGTGGTTTACCAGCGGTTACAATTGTTTTTTCAGCTACCACTTTACCATTCGTATAGGCAATTACTTTTAATTCTCCTGGTTCGTAAGTTACATTCCAATTAAGTCTATAAGGAGAATCCCAAGTTGTTTCTGGTTTTTTCCACCAACTAAATTCTGCCGGAATAGTCGTTTTGTCAACTCCCATTACTTTTTTTCCTAGTGATTTTCCGTTCAAGAATAATTCCGCTTCGTCTGCGTTTGTATAGCAATACACAGGTATTTCTTTATGTTCTGTATTCTCCCAGTTCCAATGTGGTAAAATATGTACCATTGGCTTTTCTGTCCATCTACTCTGGTAGTAGTAATACCTGTCTTTTGGAAAACCACATAAATCTACAATTCCGAAATAAGAACTACGTGATGGCCAATCTCCACCCCATTTACCGTGTGTTTCATTATCTTTTCCGTTATATGGTGTAGGTTCACCTAAATAATCAAAACCAGTCCAAACAAATTCTCCTAAAGAA
>CAXMPG010000106.1:0-4758 GCA_964195485.1 uncultured Desulfobacterales bacterium | reverse complement strand
GCCCGTAAGGACGTTTTATGTCTGTACCAGAAACAATCACAGAAGAAGACCTTCCGTGATATCCTACTGGAATGTGCAACCAATTCGGTAGTAGGGCATTATTTGGATCTCTAAACATGGTGCCAACATTTGTGGCGTGTTCTCTACTGGAATAGAAATCAGTATAATCTCCAATCTCTACCGGTAAATGCATGGTAACAGATGAGGCATCAAATAGAGTCTCTTTTCTATGAGATTCATTATCTCTTAACTCGGAATTGTCTGCTTCAAATATATCAGACAGTCTGTTTCTTAAAGCGCGTGTGCCTTCTTTATGCGCATCCATTAACATGTTCAAACTATCACTTTCGTATGACCAAGTATCGATATCCAAATCAGATAAATAGCCTAATTCTTCTAGTGCGGCAATGTCAATTAAAGTATCTCCAATAATAGTCGCTACCCTTGATGTACTTTCAGATGTAGAGAAAATTCCAAAAGGAATGTTTTGAATTGGAAAATCGGAATCCTTTGGTGTTTCAATCCACGATTTTAATGATGGATTATTTGCTTTTATTGTCATTAAATTATTTTTTATGTAAAGGACGATATCCCATTAAATCATTAACCTTGGTTTTAACTTCTTTTTTATTGGAATCATTATCTGGGTCGGACATAACTCGGTCCATTAATTCCACAATTTGAGGAATATCAGACTCCGTAACTCCTCTACTAGTAATTGCAGCAGTACCTACACGAATACCTGAGGTTACAAATGGTGATTTATCATCAAATGGAACCATATTCTTGTTTACCGTAATGTCCGCTTCAACTAATACGTTTTCGGCTGCCTTTCCAGTAATGTTTTTAGAACGTAAATCAATTAACATACTATGATTTTCCGTTCCACCAGAAATTACAGAATAACCTCTAGTCATAAACTCTTCCGCCATTACTTTCGCATTTTTGGTAACCTGAACCATGTAGTGGAGGTAATCGTCAGATAAAGCTTCTTGAAAAGCGACTGCTTTAGCAGCAATAACATGTTCTAATGGGCCACCTTGAGAACCAGGGAACACTGCGGAGTCAAATAAAGCACTCATCGGTTTAACCACGCCTTTCATAGTGGTTACACCTAATGTATTTTCAAAATCTTTACCCATCATAATAATTCCACCTCTAGGGCCTCTTAAAGTTTTATGGGTAGTACTAGTTGCTACATGAACATGAGGTAGCGGGTCATTAAGTAAACCCTTCGCAATTAAACCTGCAGGATGCGCAATGTCAGCCATTACAAATGCGCCAACTTCATCCGCAATTTCACGAATCTTTTTATAATCCCAGTCTCTTGAATAAGCAGAAGCACCACAAATAATAACCTTTGGCTTTTCCAATCTAGCTTTCTCTGCCATCATTTCATAATCTACCGTTCCAGTCTCACGATTTACACCGTAAAAAACAGGTCTGTACATTTTACCAGAAAAGTTAACAGGAGAACCATGTGTTAAATGACCACCATGGGATAAATCAAAACCTAAAACGGTATCGCCTGGTTTAATCATTGCCATTAAAGTAGCAAAATTTGCCTGTGACCCACTGTGAGGTTGAACATTAGCCCATTCTGCATTAAATAATTTTTTTAATCTATCGATAGCAATTTGCTCAATTTGATCTACAATTTCACACCCACCATAATATCTTTTGTTAGGATACCCTTCCGCATATTTATTAGTCAATATAGATCCCATAGCATCTAAAACTTCCTGACTAACAAAGTTCTCAGAAGCAATTAGCTCAACACCCTCAGTTTGACGTTTTTTTTCTTGATCTATTAAATCAAATATTATTTTATCGTTGTACATGACGTTATTTTTATCGGAAAATTAATAGTGACGAAAGTAAAGAAAGAGAGGGCTATTTACGTAAGAAAAGACGCCATTTTATATTATGATTTACATCATGAAACGACAACTTAAACAAGCTCTAAAGTGAAGTTTGTCAATTGAGTTGAAAACGCAAAGACTTAAACTGATTTTAGAGAAAAAACACAGAGATAACTATTTGTGTCTTGACCTTCTTGTTTTACCGTAAAACTCTTGTCTTCTAGGTAGTTTGTGTTTTTTTCTACCTGAACTAATACGTTTACTGTAGTAAAACATAGTGGTTAAATACCCATCGTTAGCGTTAGGGTTTCCTCTTATACTTCCTTCCGGATAGGTAGGATTACTGGGGTCTTCTTGAACTCCACGATATGAAGCATCAATTGCGGCTTGGTCACCATTAAAATCGGCTAATTCCGGGTAAACAGAACTGATGTCATCTAGGTAATCGGTAAATGTTACTCGGTAATTAATACTGAATCCAACACGATGAACTCTATATCCGGAATACCTACCTTTAAATGACACAAACACCCCTGCTGCTAACGGCACTACCATTTGAAGGGCGGAGTATTTTTTATCTAATCCTTCTGTTGATAAAGGTCTTAATTTTACATTAGTTCCATTGAAGTTTCCGGTGGGTTCACTGTATAGTACACCCAAGCCGGTAGATACATGCAAGTGTAAATCAGCTATAAACCTTCTTTTCCCTCCTAAATCGTTAATAATTAAAGGGTGGAATTCAATCATCCCAATCGCCTCAATAAGGTTGTTCTCAAAATTTAAATTTCTTTCTAATCTACCTGAGTTAGGGGATAACTTGTCATCACCAATTATATTGGAATAGGTTAATTGAAAGTTGGCGAAAAAACGATAATCAATTGATCTTCTAGCAAACATCCCCATACTAAAACGAGTAGTATTTAGCATGAAATCAGCAGGTCCTTTTTTACCATCAAATTCAACTCCACCAATGTCTCCAAAATAATTAGATGTGCCTAAACCGCCTCCAACTTCCCAAGAGTAGTTTTGTGCGGTGGCAAAAAATGTAATAAATACAAATATTATTGTATGTAGTATCCTCATAGGATTAACTCTTCTCTATATGTATAAACGCCAGTTTAATAGCGTGTATAATTAATAAAATCCCCAAAAAGTTCGTAAGTTTCTCAGGCTTACGTGCACAAACTTGGCTCTAAAATGAGTTACATTTGCAGGACGAAAGTAAGTAGAATGAATAGAATTACAAAACTATTTTTTATTGAAAAGCCAATTATTCAAGCTGGAATGATTTGGTGCTCGCCATGGCAACTAGCTGCTGCAGTAAGTAATCATGGTGGATTAGGGGTGATTGGTGCTGGGTCGATGTATCCGGAAGTGCTTGAAGAGCATATTGTTAAGTGTAAAGAAGCGACAAATTTACCTTTCGCTGTAAATTTACCATTGCTCTATCCAGATATTGAAAAACACATTGAAACTATTATTAAATTAAAAGTGCCTATTGTAATAACTTCTGCTGGAAATCCTAAAACATGGACTAAAAAGCTGAAGGACGAAGGCATTATTGTGGTTCATGTAGTGTCAAGTTCCAAATTTGCGATTAAGTCGGAGTTAGCTGGCGTAGATGCGGTTGTGGCGGAAGGTTTTGAAGCAGGAGGCCATAATGGAAGAGAAGAAACAACCACATTGACGTTGATTCAAAAGGTGGTAGAATCTGTTTCTATTCCAGTAATTGCTGCAGGTGGTATTGCTACCGGAAAAGCGATGTTGGCAGTTATGGCTCTTGGAGCAGATGCGGTGCAAATTGGTTCGAGGTTCGTTGCTTCTAAAGAATCTTCAGCGCATGATAATTTTAAAAATATTGTTGTAGATACAGGAGAAGGTGAGACTTCTTTAACTTTGAAAGAACTTACTCCAGTCCGGTTAATAAAAAATGATTTTTTTAAAGATATTGAAGATGGATATGCCAATAATATCTCGGTTGAAAAACTAAGATTATTACTAGGTAGAGGTCGGGCTAAAAAAGGTATGTTTGAAGGAGATTTATCGCAAGGAGAGTTGGAGATTGGTCAAGCTGCCATGTATGTTAACGGTGTGCAATCGGCTACTGAAATAATGGATGAAATCTTATTGGAGTATCGGGAAACTAAAAGGCAACTGTCAAGCCAGAAATTCGACTTTTAATTACAAAATAAACAATCAAAAAATTCGTTTCAAGCAATAATGAGTAAAGAAATGATTCTTATGAACTGGAAACAGCTGCTTAGTAGCTCGATTTTTCTATTATTTGTTTTTCATATTCAGGCTGCGGTTAACCCTCCTGAATTACGTTGTGTTTCGGTTGATTCTATTGGTCAAACAACCCTAACATGGGTTTCTCCTAACGACCCAAATAATGAGTTTTTGAGTTATAGCGTTTTTGTATCCAATGTTATAACGGGCCCTTATGTAATGACAACAGTTAATGGTTTAGGAACTACTCAATCTACCGACTTTTTAAATGATGCAAGCATTGGAAGCTTATATTTTTATGTGCAAACTGTTTTTGATGATGGCTCAGGGCCTACTTCTTCCGCCTCTTCTGATACTGGCCATACTATTTTACCCATTTTTAATGCGGTAACGGACTCCACTAACACTATAGACTGGAATGTGATCTTTTCGCCAGATTTAGCTTCAAGTGGAGGTGTTTATTCTGTTTATAGAAGAATTGGGTCACAGGGCGTCTATACTCAGATAGGTTCTAGAAATTATGGAAATGAAACATTTGATGATTTATTCAAAGTGTGCTCAGACACTATTTTTTACAAAATGGAAGTTTCAGATGCCTTAGGTTGCGTTTCTACTTCGGCTGTTTTAAGCGATTTATTTGAGGATAAGACTCCTCCAGCTACGCCTA
>CAXMPG010000105.1:0-17911 GCA_964195485.1 uncultured Desulfobacterales bacterium | reverse complement strand
ATATAATTTGATTAAATCATACGCAATTATCTTAATCTTACTTTTGGTTTTAGCCTTCGTATTCTTCCAAGCTGGAGAACCAATTTTATGAATTTTAGGCTCTCTTCCGTCCTTTCCAGTATATCTAGTAATACGGTGTAAAGAATGAATGCTTACATACAGCACGTCATTATCTCGGTAAATTAGCTTTATAGCTTCTTGTTTCTTACCGTTATTATCTACCTTCACTAAGCCCGCAAATTTGCCAATTCCGTGATCTACATGTGTTACAAAATCGCCTGTTTCTAATTTAGCTAAATCTTGTAAGGTAATATCTTGCTGACTCTTTTTAAATCCTTCTTTTAAATGAAAACGATGAAAACGTTCAAAAACTTGATGATCGGTATAACACGCAATTTTCAAGTTATCATCTATAAAACCTTCATGTAAATCCAGTAAAATAGGCGTAAACGAATGTTTCTTCTCTAAGTCTTCAAAAATGGTATGTAACCGATCTATTTGTTTAGCGGAAGAAGAAGCAATAACATTTTGAATTCCCGCTTTGGTATTGTCTTCAAAATTTTCACTTAGTAATTCAAAGTTCTTATTGAATAAGGGCTGCGGACTTTGCTTTACTTTTAAAACGGTCGCATCCCTATAGAAATTATTCATTCCTATTTCTACTACTTTTTTATGCGCACAGATTTCCAGTATTTTAGAACCCCAAACAAATAACTCTTCTGGGGGTAACTGGATAGATTCGTTATTCTTCGTTTTAGGGAATAGTTCGACTGCTAAATTAAATTCTTTTTCTACCCGATCTATGGCAAACTGTATATCCTTAAACCAAATGGTGGTAGAAGGAGTGAAAAATTCTAAAACATTAATTCTATTCTCAATAAGAACCTGATTTCTTACATCAGGAACAATACTTATTTTCTGGTAATTATGATCTGACAGTTGTGTAGCTGGGTCAAAAGTTCGGATAGAATCAACCTCATCTCCAAAAAACTCAATCCGGTACGGGATGTCATGATTGTAAGAAAAAATATCTACAATTCCACCTCTAATCGCAAAATCACCCGGTTTTGAAACAAAATCTTCGCGTTCAAATTTATATTCATCCAGTAACTCGCTAATAAAATCTAACGGAATTTCATCTCCAATTTTGATATCTAACGTTTTGCTTTTCAACTCTTTTCGCGTAACAACACGTTCCGATAAAGCTTCTGGATACGTAATAACCAGGACCTCTTTTCGGTGACTAATGGCATCTAAGGTTTCTGTACGTTGAAGAACATCAACATCATTAGTTTTATCCTCTCTATAAGGCGTACGTGATGATGCGGGTAAAAAATGCAGTTTACTTTCGGGTAGAATAGACAAGAAATCATTGTGCAAATAAGCCGCTTCTTCACGATCATTTGCTACTATTAAATGGCTTCCTCTTAGGTGTGAAATTACGCCTTGAATAAAAAGCGATGCACCCGAACCAACAAGACCTTGAATTTTAAAATGCCCCGACTCTGCATCACGCAAATACATTTTCAACTCCATAGCGATGGAGTGATCTACAAATGCTTCTTTTAATGCGTCTTTAGTCATGATGTATCCGGTAACCTACCAAATTTGGTGAAGCGCGAATTTACAAATAATACTTGCTATTCGTTATCTTGATTAAGAAACTCACATACATCATTTACCATGTCATCAGAACCGGTAAAGTAAGCCACTCTTTGATGTAAACCAGTTGGGTCAATTTCCATCACTCTCTGAACACCATCTGTAGCTTGACCACCGGCTTGTTCTGCAATCATTGCAAAAGGGTTACACTCATAAAGCAAGCGTAATTTTCCATTAGGAGCTGTTGTTGTAGCAGGATACATAAAGATTCCGCCTTTCAACATGTTTCTATGAAAATCAGCCACCAAAGACCCAATATACCTTGCGCTATACGGTCTGTTTGTAGGCTCATCCAATTCTTTACAATGGGCAATATATTTTTTCATTCCATCAGAAAAATGCGGGTAATTACCTTCATTGATAGAATATATTTTTCCTTTTTTAGGGATTTGCATTAAAGGATGCGATAGGTAAAAAGTACCTAATGATGGATCTAATGTAAATCCGTTAACGCCTTTTCCAGTAGTATAAACTAGCATCGTAGAACTTCCGTAAATAACATACCCGGCAGCGACTTGATTATCTCCTTTTTGAAGGAAATCAATCATTTCTAACGGTTGTCCTATTGGAGATACTCTTCGGTAAATAGAAAAGATAGTTCCAATACTTACATTTACATCAATATTGGAAGAACCATCTAATGGATCAATCATTACCACGTAATTACCGTTTTGAGCAATATGGCTATCAAACTGCACAAAATCTTCTTGTTCTTCAGATGCCATTCCACAAACTTGACCTTGAGATTCTAAAGCATGCATAAAAACCTCATCGGCATAAACATCCAACTTTTGTTGCTGTTCTCCCTGAATATTTTCAGTTCCAATAGCACCAGTGATATCGGCAATACCAGCTTTGTTTACCTCCCGATTAACCACCTTAGCGGCCAATACAATTGCACTTAGTAAACCGGTTAGTTCACCTGTGGCATAAGGGAAATCACTTTGCTTCTTAATGATGTAGTCTTCGAGCGTAACTAATTTACTCATTATTTCTTTTTTGCGGTTCGATTTAAAGCACGCAAATATCGTTCATGACAAGTACTAATAAAATGTTTTTCAACGGTAATAACTAGTGTGTGTTTAACACTTATAATTTAAATACTTTATTAATAACGGCTTAGAGTGATTATTAGTTTTGAAAAATGGCCTTTGGTTTAGGCATTTTACGGAGGATGTCGCCTTCTCATTTTAGCATTTTTCATAGCTTCCTTACCTCTCTTTTACTGGATAAATAAGCCTTCATTTTGTAAAAAAACGACTCCCTTTTTCATTGGATTACAGCAAAAAGGCCCCTCGCTAAAACGCCTATTTTAAATTGTTATAAACCCAACGTATAAATTACCTATTAACTTCCATCTATTTCAGTACTTTTGGCGCACGAAAATTTGACAGAAATGAGTACTCCATTAAATACAATTGAAGAGGCAATAGCCGATATTAAATTAGGTAAAGTTGTTATTGTTGTTGACGATGAAAACCGAGAAAACGAAGGGGACTTTGTGGCATCGGCTGAAATGGTTACACCAGAAATGATTAATTACATGGCTACCCATGGTAGAGGTCTAATTTGTACTCCAATTACTGCGGATAGAGCAGAGAAGATCGGACTTCAATTAATGGTTGGAAACACTTCTGACCCGCAAGAAACCGCTTTTACGGTATCTTTAGATTTATTAGGAGAAACTAATACTACTGGAATTTCTGCTTCAGATAGATCAAATACTATCAAGGCACTTTTAGATCCGCATCCAGAAAACAGAAAATTTGGAAAACCCGGTCATGTGTTTCCACTTATTGCTAAAAACGGTGGGGTTTTAAGAAGAACCGGACATACCGAAGCTGCTATTGATTTATCTCGATTAGCTGGCTTAGAACCTGCAGGAGTTATTGTAGAAATAATGAACGAAGATGGTACTATGGCTCGTTTACCAGAACTTAAAGTTCTGGCAAAAAAACTAGATGTAAAACTTATTAGTATTGAAGATTTGATCGCCTATAGAATGGAGAATGAATCTTTAATTGAAAGAATGTTTGAAGTTACGCAAACGGTTGGTAAGCATGATTATAAACTTATTACTTACCTTCAAACCACTACTGGCGACAAACATATTGCGCTTACTCTTGGTGATTTCAATCCAGACGAAGCCGTTTTGGTTCGTGTGCATTCTAGCTACGTTCAGGGCAATATTTTCAGCAGCTTAAATTGCTCTACAGGACCACAAATTCACGCTGCAATGCGTCAAATTGAAAAAGAAGGCAAAGGCGCAATTCTATACATGCAGCAAGGTCACTCTTCTACCCCAAGTAATGGAATTACGGCTGGTGGTATTGATTCTGTGATTGCAAAAATGAATTCGACTATTAAAATTGATAATCGTGATTACGGAATTGGCGCTCAAATTTTACGTGATTTAGGTATCAGTAAAATGAAAGTAATGAGTAGCAGAACCACTAAGCGTACCGGAATTGTAGGTTACGGATTAGAAGTGACTGAATACGTTCCTTTAGAATTAGCTTAACATCATGTATAAGTCTGTAATACGTCCATTATTCTTCAATTTTGCGCCTGAAAAAGCCCACCATTTAGCCATGCGTTTGCTTAAATTTTCAGTAGCTATTCCAGGATTAAAATCGGTATTTAAATACTGTTTTGAATTAAAGGATACGCGCTTAGAAAGAGAAGTTTTCGGAATAAAATTCCCTAATCCGGTAGGACTAGCCGCAGGTTTTGATAAAAACGCAGACTACTTTCAAGAAATATCTAATTTAGGATTTGGGTTTATTGAAATAGGAACGGTTACCCCGGTGGCACAACCTGGGAATCCGAAACCTAGAATGTTTAGGCTACCCGCAGATGAAGGTTTAATTAACCGAATGGGTTTCAATAATGGTGGGACTGAACTAGCTATAAAAAACCTAACGAACCGACCAAAAGACATTATTGTAGGCGGAAACATTGGTAAGAATAAGGTTACCCCTAACGATGAAGCTTTAAACGATTACATCAAAGCCTTTGACGCCCTTTTTGATTACGTAGACTATTTTGTTGTAAACGTGAGTTCACCAAATACTCCGGGACTAAGAGAGCTCCAAGATAAAGGACCACTAACGGCCATTTTGAATGCCCTTCAAGTTCAAAATAAAATTAAAACTAATCCAAAACCTATTCTTTTAAAAATTGCGCCAGATTTAACCGATTCGCAATTGGATGATATTATTGCTATCATTAATGAAACAAAAACCGATGGAGTAATTGCCACAAATACAACCATCAGCCGTAAAGGACTTAAAACCACCGATTCTATTACCTCAGAAATGGGTGGATTGAGCGGTAAGCCCGTTAAAAATCGTTCTACTCAGGTTATTAAATATCTTCATACAAAATCTAAAGGTAGCTTCCCAATTATTGGTGTTGGCGGAATTCAAACTGCGCAAGATGCCATTGATAAATTAGAAGCTGGAGCATCTTTAGTTCAAGTTTATACCGGTTTCATTTACGAAGGCCCATCAATGGTTAAGAACATCTGTAAAGGGATTTTAAGCCAGAAAAATTAGAGCGTAACCTCCCCTATTCCTACCTATTCCACACATGAAAACACTCAATAGCTAACGGTTAACCTGCCGAATAATGCATAAAAACACGAACATAAATCAGAAATTACACCAATTTATATTCCTAATATTGCTTCTATCTTACTCAGAATTGAAGTGAACAAAATTTAGGTTTAAAACAAGAAGATAAGGAGTTAGTAAACAAAAGTTACTTACTAATTAATACTATGAATCATAAAATAGAATAGGTTAAATAATTTAATCAATAATCACATATTAACTGGTAAATACACTTTCGTAAATCTCCAGTTTTTAAAATTGTACGGCACATAGCGTAACATTGACATTAATTAAACATATAATGAGAATCACCTCCATAAAACACGCTTTAACTATTATTACATTAGCTTTAATATTAATGGCTTGTCAAGCCCCTGCTGATATATCTGGAAAAATAGAAGGTATAGAACAGGAAGGGCTAAAAGTTTATCTCATTCAATCGGAAAGTTTACGAGCCGTAGCAGCTTCCTATTTTGGAAAAGTCATTGATTCTGCCGAAGTAAATGCTAATGGTAATTTTGAGTTTCTAAACGTACCAAAAACCAAAGAACCTGTATTGTTAGAATTAGCCATTCAGGTACCTGGAAAGCTACCCAATTATTTACAGAATGATGATCCATCAAAGGCTAATTATATGCCCATTGTATGGCAATTTGGTGAGCCTTTATACATCACGGCCAAATTGGATGAGTTTCAAAAAAGCTTTTCAATGGAAAACCCTTCGACTGTTAATCAGGCTTTGTTAGACTTACGAGATATCAACCAGAATGCGTACCAAACTTACCTCAAAGGAAAGCATTGGGAAGTAGAAGATGGCAATCAATTAATGGACAAGGAACATTCTATTTTACAATATCAGGGAAAGCTTATTCAGTTTGCCGAAAACACACGGTATCTTATCCCCGCGCTCCTTGCATTAAGATGGGTGAGTCCGATAAATGATTATGAGCGCGTACCCGAATTTTTGGTGGGTCAATGTACTAAATGGAATGAAATACAACCAGAACATCCTTGGGTAAAACAACTTTGTGCTCAAAGTCAACCTTCTAATTTACCCGTTCTAATAGGCAGTGTATTTCCAAACATCAAGTTACCCTTGCTTACAAAAGATACTCTCTTTCTTAATGACCAATTGGGTAGCAAACTCACTATAATAGATTTATGGGCATCTTGGTGTGCCCCATGTAGAATTGAAAACCGTGATATTTTGGTTCCTTTATGGGAGGCGTATCATGAAAAAGGTTTACAAATTGTGGGCTATAGTCTAGAAGGAAATGAAGCTGGTTGGAAAGCGGCAGCAGAGAAAGATGGCGCTAATCGCTGGCTTCAGGCTTCAGAACTACAAGGAGATGATACGCCTATGTTACGCAGAATACGTGTTCGTACTATTCCGGCTAACTTTATTCTGGATGAAAAGGGGTTCGTGATTGCTAAAAACCTTCATGGAAAGGCGTTAATAGATTGGGTCAAAGATTATATGAAATAGGAACTAACTCGAACCGTAGGCATAAATGTTGGGCTTTTAAATTTAAAGCAATCCGTTGTGCCTCTATTTAGCCTCTTCTATCTGCGAAACTTACCCAATGCTTGGTATCAAGAAAACCGAAAGCTATTTACGGCCTAACCATTCCATACCGCCATTATTTGCATTGCATGGGCAATTAGCTGGCTTTATCATAAGCATGTTTTAATTCAATCCTATTTAATCAGAGGCTATCTATACCCTAATCCCAATAATCAAATTTTTAAACCGCAAAATACTTTTACCGCTTCATTTTTTCACTTTGCTAAAAGTGCTAAACAGACAAAAACACCTAATGAAAATCAGTTAAAAACACGTGGTTTTCTTAGGATAAGTACCAATGAGATTGTCTTACTTTGATACCAACTAACAACCATTTGTAATTGTTTATTGACAATAATATGATACTACCTACCGCTTAATAAATAATTCGCTAAACGTAATTGTTTTTAGCACCAGTTATGGGCCAGTTTGAAAATAGACGGATACCATGAACTGATAAAGAGAATTAGAGAAAATTAAAGATGATTTTAAGTAAGAGATAAAGAGTGGAGACCAGAACCCACTGAAATAAACGGGGGGAAACCGAAAAACCTTATGAGTAGGATAGTTAATTCTAAAACAAGATATTATGAGTACAATTTTAGGGAAAGATGAAAAACAAATTAAAGAAGCTACATTCACGGCTAACTTAATTTTATTTTGGCTTAAAGCCAATTATGTTTTAACCAACAAAAGAGTAACCGGTGATACCCCAAATACTCTTTTTGGGCTAATTCCTTTAGGTACAGCCCAAATTGCACAACCACTGAAAACGATTGCTTCGGTGGCAAGTTCCACTAAATTTTCGTTTATGAGACTTATCGTTGGAGCTGCTTTACTCATAGGAGGTATCGTTTCTATGGGTGGTTCATTTATTTTAGGATTAATCCTAGTTCTTATAGGAGCAATCAATATTCTTAATTGCTTTACTGCCACTTTTGTAATAACCAATAATGCGGGGCAAAGTACCGGATATGAAATTTCTATTCTTGAAAAAGCAAAAGTTGTTGCTTTTACAGATGAAGTGAATTCTGTTATTGCCGATTTATAATTTTCGTTTAAAATAATAAGAGGTCTCTTTTAATAAATGGAGACTTCTTTTTTAGTCCTCCGTTTTAAACCAAAAAGCGAGCTTTACTCCTTGTCCTTCTCATTACATCTCGTGTAATGGGTACAGAACCTTTTATAGTAAAAAAAAGGTTTTACATCTGCTTTGGAGCCCCTTTTTTAAATAAGTCCCCTCCCAGTGTACCCACATTCTGCTGCTGAGATAGCATTAAACATCCTACCTCCACTACCACTTTACTCATTACGACCCTAAATCTTTGGTAGAAAGTATCGCTCCGTTTCGGGATAATCTTATTTTTATGTTTTCAGAATTTAAAACAGCATCTGTCAAAGGGAGCGCATAATGTTAGCTTCTATAAAAAACAGGTTTGGAGTAAAATACCAGAATGATTAAAAAAATATTACTTTCCATTGCCACCATCTTTTTGATTTGGCAATCGTATAAACTATTATTTAATATCGATAAACTCACGGATAACTCATGGGGCTTACTCCTTTTTATTGCGTGGATTATCAACTTGTTTATTACTGGAATATTTGCTTTTTCTGGTTTTGCTTTTCCAACGCAAAAACTTCTTCCAAAATCGTATTATAAAATATATCAGCCTAAAAAATTAAAGAAAATCTATAAAGCACTAAAAGTTAATTTATTTAGAAACGTGCTATTAGCTACGCTATGGAAAAGTCAAAAGCAAAGGGAGAAACATTTTAATGGCAAAGAAAATGGGATCCCCCACCTGGAAGAGCAATCTATGAAATCTGAATTTGGACATTTAATACCGTTTATAATCGTCAATATTATTAGTATTTACTTCATGCTAAATGGGACCATTGCATTAGGTGTATTTTCTATTTTGATTAATTTGATAGGTAATTTGTATCCAATTATTCTTCAAAGACATCATAGAATGAGAATACAAATCATACGGAAAAGGTATTCGTAAACACCATGCAATATGAATAGGTTTAGTGTGATTCTTGTCGTTTTAATTATCCGTATAGAACGCTAAGCACAACGATCAAAACATAAAATAAATACCCTACTCTTGTATTTCAAAACTTCTATGCAAAATCAACAGGCACTCATTTCATAATTTATAGATGCGATATTTCATACACTTAGGATTTGATGGCACCGAATATAGCGGTTGGCAGCGGCAAAAGGATACCTCAAACACCGTTCAAGAAGTGATTGAGCAAACACTATTTCGGTTATTCAAAAAAGAAGTGAGCGTTTATGGCTGTGGGCGTACCGATGCGGGAGTTCACTCCAGCCAATATGTGATTCAACTACATTTGGATGAAGCTCCCCTATTCGATTTAAAATTTAGACTGAACAAAAACTTACCCGATGGCATCGCAGTTTTTGAAATTATCGAAGTCACCCAAGATCAGCACTGTCGGTATGATGCGGTGGCAAGAACCTATGACTATTTTATTCATTGGAACAAAGACCCAGGGCTTATGCGTTACAGTTCGTTCTATGAGGATATAAAATTAGATTTCGACCTAATGCGGAAAGTGGCTGCGCTTATTCTTGAAACTAAAAATTTTAAAGCGCTGTGTAAGCAACCCGATTTATACACCAATCATTTGTGTGAAATCAGTAATTCTGAATTATTCGTCAATGAAAAAGATGGTCGTTTACGCTTCACCATCACCGCTAATCGCTTTCTACGTGGAATGATTCGAATCTGTGTTTTCTACTTGTTACAAGTGGGAACGGGTAAAATGACTGTGGATGAATTTAGACAGATTTTGAATCAAGAAAAAGTATTGAAAGAAAAGCAGCCAGCACATCCAAACGGCCTTTTTCTAAGCCAAGTAAAGTATCCTTATTTAGAATGGAAAGATTCGCATAATTTGATTAAGATGTTGAAAGTTGGACTGGAGTAATTTTAATCTATGATACATTAAAACTGTAGATGCTTTCCACTTTAGCACTCTTCATAGTATGTATTTATTCTAATTCTGGCTATTCACCCATCCCCTAATCCGTACAAATCACCCTATAGGAAACCTAAAAGTAGCAGACGAATAAAATTAATATGAATTTTAAATTAGTTAACATGGGTTCAGTGATGCCCAAATCTAAAAAAGCTATTTTTGAAAAAAAAGATATGAAAAAGAAACTAAGTTATTTGGTGCTATTCGCCCTATTAATACTTCCTACCGTAATGCATGCGCAATTAAATTGTTACAGTTTACAAGCGCCAGAATTTACCGTAGATGGAATGGAGAAAATTGCGATTATGAATTTCACTAATCGTAATGATGTTAATTGGAGATATGGAAACACCAATGATCATGGTTCTCAATTATCAGACTATATGATTGGTCTTTTGTTAGAAGAGCATCGTGGGGTGTATACCCAAGAGAAAAACAAGGCAAACAAAGCAGGCTTAGAAGATTTAACGGTTAAAAAAATGATGGCTCAAAAAAAGGCGAAGAAATTTGCTAAGGGCACCAATTTTATGGATCGCTACCGTACCAATGTGTATACCATTGTTGAACGTGGTGAGTTAGACAAAATTATGTCGGAGCAATCACTCGGTGCAAGTGGCGCTATTTCTGATGCTGACGCAACTCAGGTAGGTAAATTGTTAGGCTTAGATGTCATAATTTCAGGGGGATATTCTTCTGACGTGAATACTTCTGTAAAAAATAATAGTAGCAGTAGCAAGGGTAGTTATACCGCTAAGAAAAAAGCAAATGTAGATGTAACGATGAAAATCATTTCCATCGAAACTGGCCAGATATTAAGCATGATTAATAAAACAGCTTCAGTAAAAAGAACAGCAACAGCAAGTACTTATTCTGGCGCAAGTGGTAGTTTACCTTCAAATGATCAATTGATCAGAGAATGTTTACAAACGGTTTCAAAAGAATTAGTATCGCATTTTGCACCGATGTTTGTATATCAAGAATTAGACGTAGAAAAACCATTAGGTAAAGGGTATAAGGAAGAGTTTAAAGAAGCGCGCGAATTGGTTGAAAACGATGATTTATCAGGTGCTTTTTCAATTTTAAAAGAAGTGTACGATGCCGATCCTTATGATGCCGCTATGGCGCATAACATGGGCGTAATTTACGAAGCGGTAGGCAACTTTGATCAAGCTATTACCTACCATAAAGCAGCGTATGAAGTAGATGACTCTAAGGATCATAAAGCAGCTTTAGAACGTACGTTAAATAGTAAAGAGGCCTTAGATGAGTTAGGTAGATTAGGTGCGGATATTACGCCATTTCAATTTGACCCTGATGCCAAAGAGCGATTAAACATTGTGAAAGTTACCACAAAGGGTAAAAAAACAGATCGTTATGATGTGTATATGGAAGCAAACAAAGGCAGTGATGTGGCTGCTAAAGTTCCTGGAGACACCGATTTTGTAATGTTAGGCGAAGAAGGTTCTTGGTATAAAATCAAATTACTAGGTGGTAAAGAAGGGTATATTAGTAAGACTGTTTTAGATATCAAAAAATAACTATCACGCTCACAATTAATTAAACTAGATGCTATTCATGCAGCACACCTAAATCAACATTAAAAGGAACGGTGTACTAAAAAGAGCCGCAAATATTTTTTTTTTAAAATCCCAATGGAAATTAGTAAGATTTCTATTGGGATTTTTTATTGGGCCTAAACCTAATTTTTACCGCAAGTGGCTTTAAAGCTAATTGACTAATAGCACTAGTGGTTTGGGTATTTATCCAGAACGATTTTTGTTTTTACCTCACCCATTCTAAATTAAATGTCTAAGGACTATAATCTACCTAAATTAGGACCAAACCGTTTTGACTTATACAACTATTACTTTTTACTTAAGCTGATTATTTTCCAAACCAGATTCTTTAGGGCATATTTACATGCGTCTTTTAAAGAATTAAAGGGCGGATTTAATTGAAAAATAATTTTTCATCTAATAAAAAAAATACAATGAATAAAATATTACTCGCTGGTCTAATGTTATTTTCTTCCACACTTTTCGCCCAATCTTGGGTACAGCAGGCAGACGCTGTAGTTGGAAGACACCACCCTATTTCTTTTTCTTTAGATGGAAAAGGCTATGCCGTAACAGGTACTTTACCTAACGGTCAAAATACAAATGATGCCTATGAATATGACCCGGTAACGGATGCCTGGACTACCCTAGCAAAATTTCCAGGTACTGCACGTAGTTTTGGTATTGGTACCGTAGCTAATGGCAAAGCCTATTTAGGTTTTGGGGCAACAAGCTCGCAATATTTAAAAGATTTTTGGAGCTATGATGCAACTGATGGTACATGGACACAATTAGCAGATTGTAATTGCTCGGGCCGTAGACATCCTGCAATGATTGCTATTGGAAATCGCATTTATGTGGGTTTAGGAGATGATGCTTCTGGAGATCGAAAAGATTGGTGGATGTATGACATTACTAGTGATTCTTGGTCCCCGATTGCGAACCTTCCTGGCCCATCAAGACATCATCCATTTATGTTTAATGCAGGCGGAGAAGTTTTTGCAGGTCTAGGACATAGCGGAGGTGTTATTTATAAAGATTGGTACAAGTTAGATACGGCTTCAAACACCTGGTCTACTATGAATCTGTTTCCGGGTGAAGCAAGAGTTGCAGGAACCCAGTTTGCATATAATGGATATGGCTTTGTATTAAGTGGAGATGGAGATAATCATGATTATATGGCTACGGGAGAAATGTGGCGTTACGATCCACTTAAAGATTCATGGAAAGAGTTTACACCGCACCCAGGACAAAGTAGATGGGCTCCAGGTAGTTTTGTAATTAACGATGACGTTTACTTTTTTGGTGGACTTAATCGCCTAACTGGTGTCTTTGCAAATGACTTATGGAAATATGATTTAGCACCAATTACAGTGGGCGTAAATGAAGAAGTATTAACGCATACCACTGTCTATCCAAATCCAGCAAATTCAGCCATATTTTGGGATACGGATGAAAAAATTACAGATGTGAAATTGTACAATGCATTGGGTCAATTGGTTTTGATTAGCGCTGGTAATTCACAATCCATAGCAACGCAAGAATTGAATAACGGCTTGTACTTAGTGCAGTTTTATAACAACTCAAATCTGATTAAAACTTCTAAAGTTTTGATTCAACACTAAAAAACAGGTCCATTTACATCTGCTTTTTAGGCCGATACAAATGGACCTAAACAGCATAAACTAAATAGAGAGACCTTTGCTTTTAGCGCAAATACAAGAAAACCATGGGTGTTGCCCATGGTTTTCTTGTTTACAGGTTTTTATACGGAAAGAATAATCGCTTTTTGATTTGTTTGGAGACGGTTTACACCATGTTTATCGAAGTGTTCCTAGTTATACTATTAATACCCTTCATGCGTATCGCTTATCGTAGAATGCTATGCCTCCTTTTAGGCCATTTTTCTGCCCTTGAAATCAAAAACATGCTACATGCATGGACCACATTCTCTTTATAAATTTGATACCGGCTAGACACCTTGATTCTACCCTAGTTTTTAAGCAAACGTATCCTAGACTAATAAATTCATAGGCCAACATTAAGGCGTATAGAAAACTACATTTCTATGTTATTTACGTTTTCAAATGGCTCCGGAATATTTTTTGGATCCTCATCAATAATTTGAAGAATATCGCGGGTAATTCCTCTAGAAATATTTGAAATAGGCACATCATTTGGCGAACCTTCAAATGGGTTCTCTCCTGCCAATCCGATACGTAACATGGTGTTAAACACCCAAATTACAATCACTGTAAACGGAATATTTAACCACACAAAATATGCGCCAATAAATGGATTTGTTTCGGTAATACTAACCCCCATTCTGGCAAATGCAGGGATAATGGCCAATGGGATTAAAAACTGAAAAATATGCACAAAATGATATCCAATACTACCATATTGTTTAGGATAGGGGAAATTTTTAATACGTTCAGACTTCCCTTGCATTGCCGTTAATTCTTGAAGTATTTGCTGTAAATTTAAAAGGGAGAAATCCCAAATTTTCTTTTCATTCGTAAGCTTTCTTAAGTGTTTTGATTGAAGTGACATCAGCGCATTAGGCTTATTATCTTTCGCCATTACGTAGTCTAATTCTTCTGCAGAAAGGTAGGGAGCTAACTCCTCTTTAAGTTCTGTCATATATTCTGGAATATTGTATTGAAATTCCACTTTTTCATGACTAGACTCATACGATGCCTCCCAAGACTTTCTGGCGCGCATAGCATACCTTAACGCGGTAACCCAAGCTATATGTCTATAAGTGATGATCTGTAAGGTGAGGCTTTCATCTTTTGCCCCTTCGGTACGATGAATATAAAAACTATCTTTTACCGTTATAATTAGTGTTCTAGAGGCATTTACAATACCCCCCCAAATTTTTCTAGCTTCCCAAATTCGGTCATAGGCTGCATTGTTTTGAAAACCTACCATAAAAGCAACTGCTGTACCAATTAAACTCACCGGAACAAGCGGTACTTGAAGCCATTTTATACCCAAAAACTCATACAGAATAGTAACTACGGTAGATAAAACAATAAAGAATATGAGTTCTTTTCTTGTCCATAAAACCACACTCTTAAACGAAAATCTTCTTTGTGTAAACATGCTTTTTTTTGGTCAAAAATAAACCAAACGTTAGGATATAAAGTAGGACCCTCTTTTGGATAAATGCTACCGGCATTAAATTTAGGTAAAACAGATGAAAATTCTAAAAAACTTATTCATGGAAGTACTACTATTAATGATAAATTTGGCACCTCATAAATCGCCTTCATAAAAAAGACTTTTTGAATTAGATAGTCCGAATTATGTAGAAGATTAGATTCAATTAATAGAAAAGAACAATATTTAATACATGGGAAGATTCAGAAGAAATAAAGTCAAGACCTTTGATGCAATTGGATTTCATAAAGAACTCAAAAAAATCAAAATCAAGATGAAAGGCGAATTAGACTATATCAAATTATCAGAATCCTCTTTAGGGATAACCGTTCCGGAAGGATTAAGTGAAAAACACCATGAATTTCTAACTAATCTCATCGCTAAATACTCTGGATAGTACTATTTTTAGGTTTTACAACGTTCAATTAGAAACGGGTAATCCATACACATACACCAACTTAAGTAATGCAATGAAGTAAGGTTACTCCTATTTTTAAATTTTAAAACATCTAATAAATACGTTGGGGGCTTTAGCTACTTTAGCTTGTAGCTATAATTCAAGACTAAACAATCTTTTTATAATATGATCGTAACTAAAGGTATAAGCATTACAAAATTAATACAATGGACTGCCCACCATATTTTGTGGCTTTTATTACTCATGGGAGCAATTGCATCGCTCTATTATTTCCAGATTATTAGTGTATCCATTCCGTGGTTACCGGTCTCTGTAGTAGGTACGGCAGTAGCCTTTTATGTGGGATTTAAAAATAACCAGGCTTATGATCGTATGTGGGAAGCCCGAAAAATATGGGGTGGAATAATTAATGATAGCCGTTCTTGGGGTATGATGATAGATGCGTTTATTACCAATCTATTTACAGATGAAAAAGTTTCAGATAGCCAGATTCAAGAAATCAAAAGAAGATTAATATACCGCCATATTGGTTGGACCTACGCCCATAGAAGCCAACTACTCGTTTCTGCGCCTTGGGAGCATATTAACCAAGGTGGCATGACCGCTAAATACGCCAAAATGTATCAAGATAAATTTGGCGTTGGCTTGGTAGATGATGAAATTACTAGAACAGAACTCCAACACTTTCTTCCAGCAGCTGAACATGATCGGTTAGTGGGTTATGTGAATACGGCCACTCAAATAATAAATGAACAGTCAAGAGATTTAGTACAGCTTAGGGAACGAGGATTGATTGAAGATTTCCGTCATATGGAGTTAGTGGGCCTTTTAAAAAGCTTTTATACTAATCAGGGTAAAAATGAACGAATAAAGAAATTTCCTTTACCGCGGCAATATGCGAATATGAGCAGGTATTTCATCGCTATTTTTATTATGTTCCTCCCTTTTAGTATGATTCCTGAGCTAATGAAAATTGGCCAATACGGTTTATGGCTTTCGGTACCCATTACTGCGCTTATTGGTTGGATTTATGTAATGATGGAGGTTATAGCTGATTATACGGAAAATCCTTTTCAAGGAATGGCAAATGATATTCCGATGATGTCGTTATGCCGTACCATAGAAATTGACCTGAAAGAAATGCTTGGGGAAACAGACCTACCTCCTGCTATACAATCTAAAGACGGGGTTTTGATGTAAGTGACGCCCATTTTTACTACTGAAATTTTTATGTTTAGGTGACCTTTTATTTTTTTTAAATAAACAAGAGCCAACTAATTTGTGATTTTTTTAGTAGATTTGAGGTATGCCTAATTCTTTACCTATTATTAAACTAGTTCCTGTTCTTCACCGAGATGAGTGGCGAATTCTCATTCATTTCGAGTATCATTCCGGATTAATTCGGCAGGTTAAAAAACTATCTGCTAAGTGGAGTCAAACGCATAAAAGTTGGCATCTACCCTACTCCAGAAAACAACTTAATTTAATTCATCATGCTTTTGATCAAGTAGCTCAAATTGACCAAACGGCTATTGTGTTTCAAGAGAAAAGTGGTGTGAAAACTGTTCCAGTACAGAGCAAATCACCCCCAAAAAAAGCACCGGTTAAAGATATTCAGATTCCTGAGAGTTATGTAAAAACCCTTCTGCATCGGAGGTTTAGTAATTCTACGTATAAAACGTACACCTCATTATTTAAGCGTTTTATGACGTTCTATAAGGATGAAGTTTTAGATGAAATTACCAAAGACCAAATTGTAGATTATTTACTTCATCTTATCAAGACCAAAAATATTAGTACGAGTACTCAAAACCAGGTAATTAATGCTATAAAATTTTACTACGAAAAAGTACTTAATAGAGAAAATCAAAAGTATTGGATTAATAGGCCACAACGAGAATTTAAACTTCCGGTGGTATTAAGTGAAGAAGAAGTGATGCAATTAATGGCCGCCATTCCTAACGTAAAGCACCTAACCATAGTGGCACTACTCTACTCTGCCGGTTTAAGAAGAGGCGAAGTTATTCACTTAAAAAAAGGCGATATTGATATGCACCGCAAGCAAATAAAGGTAGTTGAAAGCAAGGGTAAAAAAGACCGAATGACAGTTTTGAGTGAATTTATGGCGGAGCTTCTAACTAAATATGTGAAAGAATACAAGCCCACTTATTGGTTATTTGAAAGTCCTGACAAAAAAGCCTACAGCCCATCAAGCGTTGCTACTATTATAAAGAGAGCATCTATAAAGGCTAAAATAACTAAGCCTGTTACGCCTCATGTTTTACGTCATAGTTTTGCCACCCATTTAATGGATCAGGGAATAGAAACGCGTTACATACAAACGTTACTAGGTCATTCATCGCTTGAAACTACGGCTATATACACGCATGTAAGTACGCGATCAATAGAGAAAATTAAAAGTCCGTTAGATAATATTTTGGATGGTCTTAAAGAGAAGGAGAAAAAAATAAATCCTCAATAATAACAGGCAAAAAAAGATTTGTAATAATTTTAATCTTACCTTGTTCACCGAAACAATTTTACCTTATAAATGACCACAAATTCCAATAGTAATTTTTCTGAAATTAATTTCACTTTCTCCGCAAACAAATTTCATTTTTCTAGGTTTAATGGGGCTTTCAAAGGCTTAAAAATAAATAATTTTAACAAAACATAAATTTAGCTATATGCAACAACTGCACATAGCATACGTTAGCCACAACGATATTCTAAATCGGAAATTTAATCTGCTGTACTCGTATATAGCCATTTACCGTTTGGTTCCTGCCCTGTTTACTCTTCGGACTGAAGTTTACTTTTCGACTTGATACACGGGATTGATGTTTGCTCTAACGCTTGACGTTTGCTTTTCGGTGGGAAATGAAGGCTTGACGTTAACTTTTGGGAGGTTCTTGAT
>CAXMPG010000104.1:0-9557 GCA_964195485.1 uncultured Desulfobacterales bacterium | reverse complement strand
GCTATATGGGTTTTGGTTTCTCTATGGAATTGAAAAACGAGCCTATGCTTAATTGGATAAATAACAATCTAGGTTCTCAGTATATTACCGATTTAAGTTTAGGACACATTCCATCAGATGTGACTATTCCTAATCAAAATATTATTGCCGACACCACTGATTTCACGCCTATTTCAGAACACGTAAGTCAGGTCTTGGATAGATTACCTGTTCCTATCTTTTATGGTTCTAACTCTTGGGTAATTAGCGGTGATAAATCAAAATCTGGTAAAGTGCTTTTTGCTAACGATACCCATATTGGATTATCACAGCCTTCGGTGTGGTATGAGGCCCACCTAGAAACACCCAACACTAAGTTATATGGAAATTTTTTAGCCGGAATTCCTTACCCACTTGTCGCACATAATCAGCACCACTCTTGGGGGTTAACCATATTTCCTGCGGATGCTACGGATTTGTATAGCGAAACGATTAAAGACGATAAAGTGCTTTACAAAAATGAATGGGTAGATTTAAAAAAACGAGAAGAAACTATTTGTGTTAAAGGACAAGACCCCGTTGTGTTTACCGTTACCACTACTCCACACGGACCTATAATTAGTGAATTGGATAAATTCAGCCAAGATTTAGATAAACCTGTTTCCATTTGGTTTGTAGCTAATAAAGTAACAGATAGAAAACTGTACGCTATAGCGCGGTTATCCACTTCTACCGAATTTAATGATTTTGAAAAAGCCGCTAGGGATATTGATTCTCCAGGTTTAAATATTATGTACGGTGATATTGAAGGTAATATTGGTTGGTATGGGTCTGCCAAATTAATTCATAGACCAGATCATGTGCAGTCTAAATTAGTACTGGATGGCGCTACAGGTGAAGACGATCCTTTAGGGTTTTATGATTTTTCTTATAATCCTAGAAACATTAATCCTGAAAGTGGTTATGTGGTTTCTGCCAATAACCAACCAGACAGCTTCAATGGTGTGATGCATCCCGGGTACTATTACGCAGGAGCACGTTACAAGGCCATTTCAGAAGCCATTGAAAAAAGAGATGATTGGGATATAGATGCAATGAAAACGCTTGTTATGAGCGATAAATCATCAGAATACCCAAATAATGTAAAGGAGATTGCTTCTTTGGTTAAAGCCTCAACCGAAACAGAAAAAGCAGCACTTAACGCGGCTTTGGCATGGACTGGAGAACATGATGGAAACCAAGTAGCTCCTACCATTTACTATAAAATGATTTATCACATTTTACAGATGTCTTTAGAAGATGAAATGACTAAAAGAAGATTTGATTTATTTCTTTCTACTTCCATATACCTGCACGCTGTTAGACCGCTACTCGTTAACGATACATCGGTTTGGTGGGACAATATTACTACTCCAGAAATTGAAACCCGTACAAACATTGTAAATGCGGCATTCATTAAATCAGTGGAAGAACTAACCGCTCAATTAGGCGCAGATGTGAGTTCTTGGAATTGGAATAAGGTTCACTTTATTGCGCACATACACCCTATTGGTCGACAGGAACCGATGGACAAAATATTTAACGTAGGTCCATTTCCTGCCGGTGGTGGCGAAGAAGTCATTAATAAAATTGCTTTTACCCTAAACGGTGATGGGATTTATACCTCTAGATCAGGACCCGCTATGCGAATCTTAATGGATTTTGATGATATAGATAATTCAATAAGCATCAACCCAACTGGCGTATCAGGTAACGTTATGAATCCGCATTATGATGATCAAGCCATGATGTATGTAAACGGAGAATTCAGAACTCAAAAAATGGTTAAATCCGATATTTTAAGAGATAAAGAAGGTATTTGGACTTTTGTGGTGAAGTAGGTTATGGGATAGTAATACATGGCGTTTTTCTTAGCTATAATCTGATAAGTTAGAAAAGGTAATTAAAGAATTTCAACTTTTATTTAAACACGAGCCCAAGCAACGGATAAGCCAACCTGAAAAACAAAAGTCCAAAAATAATCAACACCAAAAAGTCAGCCTATTACGGTAAGCTTGATTTGTTTTTAATAAGGATTGTACCGCTATTTTCATACGCTTTAACCACCTCATAATTCTCCGTATTCATGGTTTGAAACTCTCGGTAAAAAAGATACATAAAATCATCGGCATCGCTAATTCCATCCCTGTCAATGGTACCTAACCAATCTAAATTTTTGGTTTCTTTGTAGTAGTTTATAGTAGGTTCAAATTGCCAATTTATACCTAGACTAATATGCAGAGGGTTGTTTCCATTTTGTATCCGTAAAGAATCTAAAGTTTGTAACATGTTTTTGGTATTAGCATCATACTTCCACTCTGCAGATGATTCTAAATCAGCCTTATTTACAAAGCTGACAGCCGATACTAGTGATAAACCAACCATAATAATTATACTCGTTTTTTTAAATTCAGTAACCGAGAAATAATTAATTAGGAATCCAAATTGGATAATAAATAACGGGACTAAGAATACCGAAAATCGACTAATGGGATAATCGGATTTAAGAATAATATGTTGCATTATTATAATGACCGGAATTAAAATCATTAATAACGTTGATGTTATCAGAGCTCTTTGTTCGGTGAAAAATGTCGTTTGTTTTTGATAGATTTTAACCAGAATAAGAACCAGTGGAATTAGCACAACCACGGTAAAAAGAAACTGAAATAGAAGAAAGATTTCGGCCGGCATTGATGCGCCATGAAAAACATTGAAAATTAAGCTATGCACGGTATCTTGATAGAATCCGTTTTTGCCCCCAAAATTTAAATCGCTATTAGAAATTACTCTTCTCAAGGGTTCAAATAAAACCGCAGCAACTAAAATTAAAGGGATTATATGCCCTTTATTTATTTGAAAAAAGCGAAACTTTTCACCTTGAACCAATTTTATACTAATGAATAACTGCACGTTATATACCATCAATAAAGCCACATAAAAGGTGACCATGGTGAAGCTACTTAAAGAGGCCAATAATGCCCCAAAATGAAACAAAATAAGATCTTTCTTATTTGGCACTTTACTATAGGCCATAAAGTGATATAAACTCATTAACATAAAGCCACAAGACATACCGTAACCACGGGCTAAACTAAACAAATCTATTAATGACAAACTGGTGATTAAAAGCGTGAAAACGGAAATCGTAAGAAATGGCTTTGAATCTTTAAATAATTGATAACCATAAAACATATAAACCACCAATAGTAATAGGTTTGGTAGCCTTAAAGCGATTTCTGAGTTTCCGAAAAGCAGTTCGGAGTATTTAATAAAAAGCGTATTTAGAATGTGGTTGTTGGTATACCAATTACTGAAAGAAATAATATCCATAAAACTATCGTGAACAAAACCTAAGTACGTGACACTTTCGTCATGGGTAAATGAAGAAATGTAGGCCTTATAAAACACAAAGGTCGCTATCCTAACTCATTTTTAAGACTCGCATTCATTTCAGGATGGCGAAAGAAAATTTTAGGCAAAAAAAAATCAGTACCGAAGTACTGATTTATCTATTCTACAAAAATTCTTAATCAATAGTTACGTATCCGTCAATATTGGTAACACCCCAACCATCTAATTCTTCTTTACTCCAAAGAGTAGGGAAGAAAATTCTACGTTGATATTTTGGATGCATATATTTTTGCCAAGGGCTACCTCCTGTGGCTGCGCCATCTCCTAAATAGGCTTTAGCCGCTTCTAGGTGATGTATTGTCCAATCTACATTCACAGTATGATCATAATGACGCATCGCATTTATTAGCTCTTTGTTTTCTTGATCTTCTTGAGGTAATGATTTGAATTTTGACCAGAGGTTCAAGGTGTTATAATCTTTCATGAAGGTAATGAATTCTTCAAAATACTTATCCTCAAAATTGGTCAGTAATTTACTCTTTTCCCCTGTTTCAAAGTCCTTTCCTGCTGCTTGCCAATACAAATGGTCATAGGCATTTTCAAATGGCGTATCTCTATCTATCGTAGCTCTAAAACGGTTATCAATTAAGTTAATCAACTCTGTAGAGGCAAATTCAATTTTACGGTATTGCGCACTTTGAAATCCACTAGCCGGTGTTAACGTATCTCTGAATTTCATGTATTGCTCCTTCTCCATTCCTAGAGCCATGATATCAAACGAGTTCGATAACATATCAAAGTATCTACTAATTCTGCCTAAATGCATGGTGAACTTTTTAGCGGTAATTTCACCAACTTCTGAAACTTGAGAGATTTCCCAAAGAATCATTTTAAACAACAACTCATTGATTTGATGATACATAATAAACACCATTTCATCTGGCAATTGCGTTCTTTGCGTTTGTAAACCCAATAAGGCATCTACTTGCGCAAAATCCCAATATTTCATAGGCTCTGCATGCAATAAACCCGATAAATGCACATCGGGGTCTTGCCCCATGTCTTTGTATTTTTTATCAATGGCGTCTAATAATTCTTCTCTAGTCATCCTTTTCAATTTGAATTTGCAATATAAGTTGCGTAATTTTAAATCACGATTTAGCGTAGGTGATTTTTGTCAGTTTTGAATTTTCTTCTCTATTTAAAAGTGATTGGTCCTTTTTTTTAATATTTATAAAATCATTTTTAATAAACCCAATTCCTTAGCTCAAAAAACAACATTTTTGTGGCTTGTAATGAACACGATAGACACACGTATAAAAGGTATTATAAAAGTAACGGGACCGCTCATTATTGCTGGGGTTGCCATGAATTTGGTAGGCGTAATAGATATTATGCTAGTTGCGGGTTTGGGCGAAGCTCAGGTTGGGGGCACCGGTAACGGACAAATTCTCTATGCCTTGCTTTTTGTTATTGGAATGGGTTTTACATCGGGAATGCAAATTATCATTGGCCGTAGAAATGGGGAGCACAATTACAATAGTATTGGCAGCTTGTTTTATCAAGGGTTCTATTTTGTGCTATTTTTTGCTTCCATACTATTTCTCTTTATTCAATTTTACATCCCTACATTATTAAAAACTTTGTTTGCTTCTGTAAACGTTATTGAATATGCTACGATATATATGAAAACCCGGGGTTGGGGAATTTTCTTCACGCTTATCAACCTACTGTTTATAGGGTTTTACGTAGGAATTACTAAAACCAAAATCTTAGGCTATTTCACACCTTTTATTTCTATTTTAAATATTGGATTAGATCTAGCTTTAATAAACGGGTACTGGATATTTCCGGAAATGGGAGTGGAAGGAGCTGCATTGGCTTCGGTCATTTCAGAAGGTGCTGGAACGGCATTATTTATTGTTTACACGGTCAAATATATAGATTTAGAGAAGTTTGGATTAGATAAATTTATTCCGTTTAATTGGCAGCAAACCAAAGTAGTTTTAGAAATATCTAACCCTATTATGGTGCAAAATGCATTAACTATTGGAGCCTGGTTTACCTTCTTCACTTTTGTGGAACATTTGGGAGTGCGTGCCTTAGCTATATCACAAATTATTCGTGGGATTTACATGTTTGTGATGGTCCCTATTTTCTCTTTAGCCGATGCAGCAAACACCTTTGTAAGTAATTTAATGGGTGAAAAAAACTTTCAGAAAATTATTCCACTCGTCATCAAAACCACCCTCTTAGGTCTGGTGGTAAATTTCATTTTCTTTGTGTTTGTGAGTTATTACCCTGAGTTCACTATTGGCTTATTCACTGCCGATGAAAGTCTTATTCAAGACGCTATGAACCCATTGATTGTCATCACCATATCTATGTTTTTGTTTACGATGGCATTTATTCCATTTAGAGCGGTTTCGGGTACTGGAAATACACGAACAGCACTCTTAATTGAATCTATAGGTGTGGGTATTTATTTAGCCTATACCTACTATGTAGCCGTTATTGCAGAAATGGAACTCTACATGGTTTGGACCAGTGAATTTGTGTATTTTGGATTTATGTTTATGCTATCTGTTGCCTACTTGAAATGGGGCAAATGGCGGGAGCGGGAGATCTAGTTTTGTATATCATCGGTAAAACAGGTCTTTTACCCTGACCTATTTGGAGAATTGCTAACCCACTAAAATTTAATTTGCCTTTCCTTACAATAATATCTACACAATTTTGTTTTCTGCCCATCAAACAAAAAAACGGATACATGTAAAAACGCTACTTAAATTATTATTAATTAATCTCTAATTATTATGAAGCGAATTACGGCTATACTCACCCTAACTGTCCTATTAGTATCTTCTTGTAAAAAAGAAGAATCCGCCATCTGTGAAGCTCCAATTGAGTTTCCAACTTACCTCCCCTTACAGGTAGGAAACTCCTGGGTTTATCAAGGTTATAAAGTAGATTCTTTAGGCAATGAGACCCTTATGCAAGGCTCAGACAGTTTGTATATTGCAAGCGACACCGTGATTAATGGAAATACCTATGCGGTTTTTAAAGGCCGCTTCTCTCCTTTCTATTCCGCTCCTGACACCAATTCAATTTTGTTTATGTCCCGTGATTCTTCGGGTTATTTGGTAGATGTAAGCGGAGAAGTGATGTTTACTTTACAGAGTTTTACCGACACACTTGAATACGGAATAGACTATAATGGATTGGACACCGGATTTACGTGGCACCGAATAATGGACCCAATAAGTCAATTAATAAGTGTGCCCGCAGGAACTTTTGAGGCGTATGATTGTCCTACGTTTTTCAAATTTTATTTCCAGGCTCCACCACCAAACCCAAGAGTAAATCACCGGTTCTACGCCAAAGATATTGGTATTATTCTAGCCTCATATTCTTTTGCCAGTGCGCAAGGAACCTATTTTGAAAAACGACTTATTACTATGAATTTGGTGACTCCGTAATTTACGGTTCACTCATTTAAAAGCCAGTTACCTCTTGCTCGGTAACTGGCTTTGTTTTTTTTTGAGAATTTAAAACCCAATGGTATCCCCTGATTTTTAAAATCAGATTTCCGATTTCATCACTTCAATAATTTCATCTAGAATTATATCCTTAGATTTCAAACGGTACTGCATCACCCATCGTGGGTGTGGTAACGCTACAATTTTATCAAACCATTTGTGTCTGGCATTAAACTTTAATAGCGCCTTATGATTTTGCCCTTTGCCAATGGTAAACGCTACATCTGTTCTACCCCACTCTTTTACTTGATGATTCATTTGCGCCACAATAAATGGCGTCAGTTCTTCTTGCAAGGAAGCCAAATCATAATAGTTCAAGTTTTTGCCCTCTTTCACAAAGCCTAATGGCGATACTGAGGTAAAGTAAAACTGATTGTAAAAAGATTCTAATCCGCCAAAGGCATCAATGATTTCATGGATAAAAATAGCCGATAGTTCTTTTCGTTTTTTGAATGAGTTTTTGATTCCTACACGCTCTTCTAGTAAAACGGGGTCTGTAAAGGGTAAGCCGGTAACTCCGGCCCCAAAACGACCTGGGTTTATTCCAATTAAGAAAATCCTTTTTCCAGTATCGTTATAAAAGCGGTTGTAAAATACGTTACAAATATCTTTGACTTCCGCGTTTTTAAACGGATTAAGAACTCCGACCCCTTTCTCTTTAAGGTTTGGTAAATCGATATCCTCGTAAAACTCAATGATTTTTTGACCGGTAGTATCCATGCATTCAAAAGTCTGTTTTTCAATAGGATTTGGCAAATTATGGCGGTAATGGTTTTTGGTTCCGTTGAATTCGTTCGTTGGACTTTGTCAACGCTGGAAGATTACGTCCCGTTGGGACTTTGATTATTGGTTTCAACGAGAAGTAATCACCCCTTTATAACCTCCTTGTTTTATTTACATTTGCACCACTAAAAAATTCGATTTGTGAATATAGGCGTATCCATTTCAAAAGCATTTTCAAGACTTCCGTGGTCTATTCTTTATGGGATATCTTCTTTTATGTATTGGGTTGTTTTTAGAGGAATAGGATACCGTAAAGAAGTCGTGGTAACCAATTTAAAAAACTCCTTTCCCGATAATTCAGACTCTGAAATTCAGGATATTTCCAATAATTTCTTTCGCTACCTAGCCGATATGTTTATGGAGTCGGTAAAAGCCATCACCATGAGTGATAAAGATTGGGCACGTGGATTTAAAACCACGAACGGAAATGTACCCGATGCTTTTTACGACCAAGGAAAATCTATTGTTACCGTATTAGGACATTACGCAAACTGGGAGTATTTAGTGGCAGCTTATGCCCGAGATACCAAACACACGGTTTTAGGAGTGTATAAACCATTGAGTAACCCTGATTTTGAAAAGCTATTAGCCACTTACCGTACACAGTTCGGAATGGTATTAGTTCCGTTATTCGAAGCGTACGATATTGTGGGTGGTTACCTTGAACGTGGTGAAAAAGTAGCTATTATGCTCATTGGCGACCAAACCCCTGCGGCTAATCGAGGCTACTGGATGGATTTTTTAAACCAAGATACACCGGTGTTTAGAGGTGCTGAGAAATTTGCGATTGATTATAATTTACCGGTTGTATTTGCTACACTAGACCAAACAGCTAGAGGACAATATGAAATGAGTTTTGAAACGGTGTTTGAAAATCCAAGAGAAACCGAGCCGGGAGAAATCACAGAGTTTCATACTAAAAAATTAGAGAAACAGATTCTGGCGAAACCTCATTTATGGCTTTGGTCTCACAAACGTTGGAAACATACACGTCCGGCAGATACTCCTGACCGATTTATTTCTAAACGATTTCCAGGTAAATAATTTTGTATAACCATGATTTTTGAAACTACAGGAATTGATTTAAGCTGGCAATCGGGTGATTTAAACACCTTCTACCCCATTATTATGGCTACTATAGGTTTTAGTACCTATTGGTTTATTGCGCATTCACAAAAAATAAGAAATCGTTTTTTTGAAAATAAGGATATATCTCAGGCTTCTATTCATCACGTATTATTTACTAAATATGCTGGGTTCGTATTTATGGGGATTATTCCCCTAGTGGTTTCACTTTTTGTTTTACCGCAATACAACTTAGCTGATTATGGGTTGACTATTATTCCTGAAACAACACTTACTTCGCTAGCTTGGATTGTAGGATTGGCCGTTATCATTATTCCAGTGGCTTCTATTAGTGCTCGAAACCCTAAGAACTTTGTCAATTATCCGCAAATAAGAGCCAAAGAATGGAACACTTCTCTAAAAGTAAAAAACGCCATGGGCTGGGCGGCTTATCTATTTGGCTATGAAATCTTATTTAGAGGAATACTACTATTTCCGTTAGTGGCGCAATTTGGTGTTTGGCCGGCTGTGGCTATCAATGTGGCTTTATACTCCTCTACCCATATTCCTAAAGGGCTAGATGAAACGGTTGGGGCAATTCCATTGGGTATTGTATTATCGTTACTTACGCTACTTACGGGTACTATTTGGATTGCTTTCTTGGTTCATTTAACCATGGCACTTACCAATAGTTTTACTTCTTTGAAGTTTAATCCGGAAATGAGAAGTGTGTAGAATTTAAAGGGATTTTCTCCACTGATGCTAGCTATACTTTTAGCCACGAATGCACGAATGAAG
>CAXMPG010000103.1:0-2162 GCA_964195485.1 uncultured Desulfobacterales bacterium | reverse complement strand
AAAGATTCTTTTCAGGAACTACCTTTAACACTCTTAAGTTTTCAACTTTGACTTTATCTCCACCCATTCTACCTGCCATTTTCATACCTTTAAATACTCTCGCAGGATATGATGCAGCACCAATAGAACCAGGCGCTCTTAAACGGTTGTGTTGACCATGAGTTGCTTGACCTACACCCGCGAATCCATGACGTTTAACAACCCCTTGAAAACCTTTACCTTTTGATGTACCAGATACATCTACAAATTCACCTTCTCTAAAATGATCTACTGTTATTGTGTCTCCCAATTTGTACTCACCTTCAAAACCTTGGAATTCAATGACACGTCTTTTAGCAGATGTCCCAGCTTTCTTAAAGTGTCCTTTCAACGCTTTAGTAGTCTGCTTTTCTGCTTTGTCATCGAAACCAAGTTGTAACGATTCGTACCCGTCAACCTCTTTGGTTCTGACTTGGGTAATTACACAAGGACCAGCTTCAATAACAGTACATGGGATATTCTTCCCATTGTCGTCAAAAATACTGGTCATTCCGATTTTTTTTCCTATTAACCCAGACATTATATTTATTATTTATTATTATTCTAATTTTAAAAAAAACAGGGTTAAAATACTTCAACCCTGAATGTATTTTTACCGCTTTTCCCTCGTCAATTGCTCAGGACATGTCATCGAAAGAATCAATCTTTCGATATTGAATTGCTAAACTTTAATCTCTACCTCTACACCACTTGGTAATTCCAACTTCATCAAAGCATCAATTGTTTTAGATGAAGAACTGTAAATATCAAGTAACCTTTTATAAGAGCTTAATTGAAATTGCTCTCTAGATTTTTTATTTACGTGTGGAGAACGTAAAACTGTAAATATTTTTTTATGCGTTGGTAACGGGATTGGCCCGTTAATAACTGCACCAGTACTTTTTACTGTTTTTACGATTTTCTCAGCAGATTTATCTACTAAATTATGATCGTACGATTTCAATTTTATTCTAATTTTTTGACTCATCAGTTATCTATTTAGTAAATTAACCTTGTACATTTTTAATTACCTCTTCAGAAATATTCGCAGGAGTTTGAGCATAATGATCAAATTCCATTGTTGATGTAGCTCTTCCAGATGATAATGTTCTTAAAGAAGTTACATATCCAAACATTTCGGATAATGGAACTAAGGCTTTCACAACTTTAGATCCAGCTCTGTCTAACATATCAGTCACTTGACCTCTACGACGATTTAAATCACCAACAATATCTCCCATATATTCTTCAGGAGTTAAGGCTTCTAACTTCATGATAGGCTCCATCAATACAGCTTTAGCAGCTTTAGCAGCAACTTTATACCCCATTTTAGCAGCTAATTCAAATGAAAGTGAATCAGAATCCACGGCATGGAAAGAACCATCCTTTAAAGTAATTTTCATACTATCCATTTCAAATCCTGCCAAAGGCCCATTGGCCATTGCCATTTTGAAACCTTTTTCTACAGATGGAATAAATTCTCTAGGAACATTACCACCTTTAATCTTGTTTTCAAATTCAAGACCAGTTTTACCCTCTTCTGCAGGCTCCATTGTAAATACAATATCGGCAAATTTACCACGACCACCAGATTGCTTTTTATAAACTTCTCTATGATCTGCAACTCGAGTAATAGCCTCTTTATATTCAACCTGTGGTTGACCTTGATTTACTTCAACCTTAAATTCACGTCTTAAACGATCAACAATAATATCCAGGTGAAGTTCACCCATTCCTGAAATAATAGTTTGGCCGGAAGCTTCATCCGTTTTAACAGTAAAAGTCGGATCTTCTTCCGCTAATTTAGCAAGGGCCATTCCTAATTTATCAACATCGGCTTTCGTTTTTGGCTCTACAGCGATACCAATAACCGGTGCAGGGAAATCCATACTTTCTAAAACAATAGGGTGTTTTAGATCCGTTAATGTATCACCCGTTTTAATATCTTTGAACCCTACAGCCGCTCCAATATCACCAGCTTCTATAAAATCAATAGCATTTTGTTTGTTAGAATGCATTTGGTAGATACGTGAAATACGTTCTTTTTTACCTGAACGATTATTCAACACATATGATCCAGCATCTAAACGACCAGAATATGCTCTAAAAAATGCTAAACGACCTACAAAAGGATCAGTAGCAAT
>CAXMPG010000102.1:0-45415 GCA_964195485.1 uncultured Desulfobacterales bacterium | reverse complement strand
GATGGACCTTGACCGCCGATTCCTACTTTAACACCTAGTGGTTTTACGGTTTTAATAAGGTTACTAATCAAGCGTTTTACTGCTGGGTTTCTTTCATCGTATAGATGTGCTACCAAACTAGAATCTCTGTCTAATCCTAATGTTAATTGCGTTAAATCGTTTGAGCCAATGGAAAACCCGTCAATATGTGCGGCAAACTCTTCTGCCATTAAAATATTGGATGGTAATTCGGCCATTAAGAATACCTTAAGCCCGTTCTCGCCACGTTTTAGGTCAAACTCTTCCATAGTATCTAACACGCGTTTCATTTCCTCTGGAGTCCTGCAAAATGGAATCATAACCGTTACGTTATCTAATCCCATATCGTCACGTACTTTTTTAATGGCTTTACATTCTAACCCAAAAGCTTCTTTGTATTCTGGCGCATAATACCGTGAAGCACCACGCCATCCAATCATTGGGTTTTCTTCTTTTGGCTCAAAATGATTTCCTCCTAGTAAATTGAAATATTCATTCGATTTAAAATCTGAGAAACGTACGATCACTTGGTTCGGATAAAATGCTGCGGCAATTCTACCAACACCATAGGAGAGTTTTCGAATAAAGAAATCTTCTTCATTTTCAAATCCTTTAGTAAGAGCGTTAATTTGTTTGGTCAGTAAATCATCACCCAGTTCTTTGTGCTTTAACAGCGCCATTGGGTGGACTTTTATATAATTATTGATGATGAATTCTTCCCGTGCTAAACCCACACCAGCATTCGGGATTTTAGCAAATTTAAACGCCAATTCTGGGGAAGCTACGTTCATCATAATGGGTGTTTTGGTAGTTGGTAAATCTGAAATATTCGTTTCCGTTACCTCAAAAGGAATGATACCAGAATACACTTTGGCTACATCACCTTCTGCGCAAGAAGCAGTTACTTCCTGTCCATCTAATAGTATCTCGGAACCATTTCCCGTACCAACAATTGCAGGAATACCCATTTCACGCGCCACAATAGCGGCATGACATGTTCGACCTCCTTTATCCGTAATAATTGCAGAGGCTTTTTTCATAATAGGCTCCCAATCAGGGTCAGTCATTTCTGTAACCAAAACTTCTCCATCTTGAAAATCCAACTCATCCACAGAGCCATCTCTACCATCTAGCGAAAACATTTTGCGAACCTTCCCGGCACCAATTTTATCGCCTACTGCGATACCTTCCATAAGGAGTTTATCAGCGGCAGGTTTTTCGTTCATATGGAATTCAACAATAGTATCTCCTTGTAATTGGGAGTGAATCGTTTCTGGTCGAGCCTGAACGATAAATAGTTCATTGGTTAATCCGTCAATGGCCCACTCTACATCCATTGGAGTCCAAGTGCCTCGTAACTTAGAGTAATAATCCTCAATTTTACAGACCCATTCGGCTAATTGAAGAATTTGGTCTTCGTTAATACAGAATTCATTTTTAAGAGAATCATGTACGGGAATTTTTTTAACTAATTCAGAAACGGTAGTTCCGTACACCATTTTATGATGCTTTTTACCCAATTTCTTTTCTAAAATTGGCGTTTTTGCTCCGTTTTTTAAGGCAGGTTTATGCACAATAAATTCATCAGGTGAGATTTCCCCTTGAACCACTAATTCGCCTAAACCATAGGCGCCATTAATTAATACGACATCCTTAAAACCACTTTCGGTATCGATAGAGAATGCGACTCCGGAAGAACCTAAATCGGATCTTACCATTTTTTGAACACCAACCGAAAGCATTACTTCGTTATGATTGAAACCACGTTGAGTACGGTAAGAAATTGCTCTGTCTGTAAATAGCGAAGCGAAACAACTTTTAACGGTGCTCATTAGGGCTGTTGTACCCCGAACATTTAAAAAAGTTTCTTGCTGACCGGCAAATGATGCATCGGGTAAATCCTCAGCAGTAGCGGAAGAACGAACAGCAACATCGGTGGAATCGTTCCCATGTTTTTGAGAAAGTTCTTTGTAACTGGATTTGATTTCATCTTCCAATTCCTTAGGGAATTCGCCATCCGACATTAAGTTCCGGATATGTGAACCCGCCTGACGAAGTTGAACAATGTTGTCAACATCTAGCTCTTTTAGAACATCGTTTATTCTGTTCTCCAATTTATTATGCTCGATGTATTTTTTGTAGGCAGCAACAGTAATTACGAACCCTCCTGGAACATTTATTCCTCTTCCGTCAAGGTTTTGAATCATTTCTCCTAAAGAGGCATTTTTCCCCCCTACGGAATCAATCATTTCTAGGTTAACTTCTGATAGGTCGAGAATCCAAGGCGCATTTTTTTTCATTATACGTTTTTTTGAGACTGAAATTGATTTTCAAGTCGCAAAGGTAAGAATAGAGGGTTTTTTAAAGGGTGACATTACTCATTATGAAAGGAGCAAATTGGTGCTTCGCGACTAACGATAGTAACCTAATTTGTAGATATATCGGGCATAAAAAAGGC
Organism: uncultured Desulfobacterales bacterium; assembly: GCA_964195485.1. Taxonomy (GTDB): domain Bacteria; phylum Bacteroidota; class Bacteroidia; order Flavobacteriales_G; family Salibacteraceae; genus CAJXZP01. Next base: position 42,939 of record CAXMPG010000102.1, on the reverse strand, counting down.
TGGGTTCATAGGAAACCAGCCTTTTTGAAAAAATGGAAGTTTTGTAAGGATGAAGTTGAAAATTTATTTCTTTAGAAACTCTACCCGTCTATTTTCAGCTCTTCCTTCTTCGGTATTGTTATCGGCAATAGGGTTTTCTTCTCCTCTTCCAATTACTTTGATTTTATCAGCGCTCCAGCCTAAATCCACCAAAATGTTTTTCATTGTTTGCGCACGTTTCTTAGATAGAGATTGATTGTAGGTTGCCCTTCCAACAGAATCGGAATAACCAACAATGAAAATTTCAGTGGTTTGTGCATTATTCTCTTCCGTATAAGGGAAGTACTTTTCTATCACGGCCTTGGCTTCTGGAGAAGCATTGTATTGATCGGTGGCAAAGTTCAATTCCTTACCACTCAAAACAATTTTTACCGGTTTAGCACCAATAACTTCAGGTATGATTTCCTCTAATACTTTAATTTCCTCGGTTTTCTCAACCACCTCTACCACTTGAACTATTTCTTCCACTTCTTCAAGAACCTCTTCAATAACGGGTTCAATAACCGGTTTAGGTTCTACATAACCACGTGTAATATGAGCTGCGAATAAACGCATTCCTGTACCGTTTCTGTCTGAAGAAAATATCAGATTGTTAGAGTCAATTTCAGATACATATGCCTCGTAACTTTTTTCGTTATTGATATGACTTGGTAATCTCTCTGGAGTAGAAAGCTCAGAGAAATCTTGGTTTATTACTTGAGAAACGAATAAATCGTAGTTTTCTACTTGTGTAGAATCTGTCGCATCATTAAACCCATTTGATGAAAAATACAACCTCTTCTTATCCATACTTAAATACGGAGTAATTTCATTTCCTTGAGAATTTACCGTGGCAAGTTTCATTGGTTGTCCATAGGTATTTGAATCTTCTTTTAAGGAAACAAAAAGTTCGAAATTGTCTGGTAGAACCGTTTTTTGATAAATCAATAATACATCGCCCGTTGGGTGCATATACATTCCGTATGACCAAGAAGTAGGTTTAAACCCTTTAACTTTAATCTTACTTGGTTCAGACCATCCAGTACCCGATTTTGTAACACGTAATAACCCTTGTTGAAAGTTCAAACGGCTATCGGTAGAACCCATAACGTAAAGCGTATCGTTATTTACCGAAGCACCTACAATAGTTTTTGGTACCGAAATATCCCAATTTAATAAGCCTCCTGTTGCGGTTGCTGTTAAATCTGATGCGGAAACGGTCATTTGCTCTGGTTGAACAATTACCGATGCATCTCTATGCGACATCTTGGTTTGAATTTTAGTGAAATAAGCGGTTTTCCCGCTTGTAATTGGCATGATATAATCACTCGAATCTGTTAACGAATTAAAGATTTCGGCTACACCAGATGCTGGAATTGGATCAAATGGAACTAATGTGCTATCTGAATTTGCGTATGCAGTAGAAACAGCTAAACCAATAGTTATAAGTGTAATTTGTTTTAACATGTTCTATTTATTTAAAAGTGTATGACAAGTAAATTTCGTGACTTCCTTTAGAGATGTTACTTACATCCATGATTCCGGTGTCATAAGAATATCCCAAACGAATGGAATCTTTTAAGTGAAGGCCAATCATGCCGATCCACATTTTAGAAGTTCGGTAGCCTGCTCCAAACCAAAAGATGTCACGATAGTCAGCACGTGCGTACAAATCGAATGTAGCAGGAATATTTGCGCCTAATTTGGCATTAACAGTAGGTCTTAATTCCCAATCATCCGATACTCTAAATTTGTAATCAGTAGTCACAAAAAAGTGTGATTGAATATCGTCATCCAAGTCGTTATTAGCTAAAGCGAACCAAGCTAATTGTTCGGCAGTAAAGCCAATAGAAAATCTTCTAGAATATAAAACCACTGCTGCATCTAACCCTAAGAAGTTACTTGAACCTCCGTTAGCTAAATACTGATTGTAAGCGGGATCGTCTGGACGAATCAATTGCATATTCGCCACGTCTACTTTCAAATTTGAGTAGGTTACCGTTGGCGCAAAAGCCAACATCAACTTGCGTGTAATAGGTAAATGGTACGCACCGGCTACAGAAAATTGTAAGCGATTAAATAAACCTGCGTTGTCATAAACCATCATGCCATTATAGGCCCAAAACCCTGTGGTTGGCACTACACTAGAATTTGTGGTTCTTGCCGTGGTTGGTGTATTTCTACCCGCCTCAAAGTTTGGGCGATTAATAGAACCTCTAAAGTTTAAACGTGTGGTAACTGGCGCATTGCTTATGCCAGCCCATTGGTTTCTGTACCCTAGAGATAATTCGTTACCTGATTCAACCCCGCTATACGCTTGGTTGATTAATGTTCTGTTTTCCAAGTATAAGTTAGAATTGGAAATTTGTTGACCAAAGCTCGTTAACATGGTTAACACAAAACCGATCGTTAAAATTTGACTTTTCATGGTATATATAGTTTTCATGTTCACTGATTATTTGATGATGGTGATGTCACCTTTAATTGGGTCTTTTCCATTCCCTTGATCTAAAATGAAATAGTAGGTAGCTACCGGAAGTAGTTTTCCGTTTGCGGTACCATCCCAGTTATTTTCGTATCCGGTTTCTTGGAATAAGATTTCTCCATTTCTATTAAAAATAGTGATTCTCATATCTGGATGGAAAGAAATACCTGCAATTTCAAAATAGTCGTTGTATCCATCACCATTTGGTGAGAATGTATTAGGAACTAAAACCGCTCCAGCCTCATTCATCGTAATAGCTACTGTTTTAGGATCACTGTAACAACCATCAGCACTTTTACCAACGAGTGTATAATTACTCGTATGTTGTGGGGTGCAAATTGGTTGATTACTGGATGCGTCATTTAAGAACATTACTGGTGTCCAATCCCATTCTACTACAAACTCAGAAGTAGAGTAGAGGGTAACACTTTGTTCGTAAAACACCGTAGTGTCTTCTCTTACGGTAACCACAGGTTGTGGGTAGCGTGTAATGTCAACAGAACAAGTAGCAGAATTTCCAGTGATATCTTCCACCACATACGTGTTGGTTGTTAATCCTACTGGGAACGTTTGATTAGACGCAATACCTGATGTTAATGTCAATGTAGTAATACAGTTATCAGTAGTAATCACATCAGGAATAGTAATTTCAGGACCACAATCAGAGAATGCAACTGGACAAGTAATTACCGGGGTAATGGTATCTAAAACAGTAACCACAGCACTGGCAGAATTAACGTTTCCGTTCACATCGGTAGCCGCTAGAATCACGGTGTTTGTTCCTAAGTCGTTGCAATTGAAAGAGCTGATATCCAAAGAATACGATTGGATTGAACAATTATCAGTTGAACCATTATCAATATCGGCATCTGTAATAACAGCCATTCCTGTTGCATCTAAATAAACCGTGATGTCTTGGGTAACCATAATTGGTGCTATGGTATCCATAACCGTTACTTGCGCAGTTGCCGTGTTTAAGTTTCCATTCACATCCGTAACGGTAAGTACTACCGTATTTGGACCTACATTACTACAATCAAAATTGGTAATGTCTAACACTATGTTTTGAACAGAGCAGTTATCAGTTGAACCATTATCAATATCAGCAACTACAATTGAAGCTTGACCTGAGGCATCTAAATATACCGTTGTATTTTGGGTGTTTACAGTTGGCAGTAACGTATCCAAAATAGTTACGGTAGCGTTGGCAGAACTAATGTTTCCGTTTAAATCTGTTACTTGAAGAGCTACCGTATTTAAACCAGTATCTGCACAGTTGAAAATAACTTGACTTAATGTCAATGACTGAATAGAACAGTTATCAGAAGAACCGTTATCAATATCACTTTCAGTAATTATGGCAAACCCTGACGGATTTAAATAAGCCGTATGATTTTGCGTGATTACCGTTGGGCTAATCGTATCTAAAACAGTTACTGTTGCCGTATTTGTAGAAGTGTTTCCATTTGCATCCGTAGCTGTTAAAACTACTGTACTGTATCCCGTTTCAGAACAATCAAACTGGGTGCTATCCAAACTTAAAGATTGAATAGAACAGTTATCAGTCGTCCCGTTATTAATATCAGCAGTTGTAATTGAAGCAGATCCTGTAGCATCTAAGTACACCGTTACGTTTTGAGTATTTACTGTTGGAGAAATAGTATCTGAAACAGTCACCGTTGCAGTGGCTGTATCTGCGTTTCCATTTACATCAGTTACCGTTACAAGTACTGCGTTTGTTCCAACATTAGCACATGTGAAGTTTGAATTACTCAAAGCAATAGATTGGATAGAACAGTTATCCGTAGAACCGTTATCAACGTTTGAGGAATCAATTGAAATGTTTCCAGTAGCATCTAAATATGCCGTGTAGTTTTGTACGGAAACCACTGGATTTAATGTATCCAATACGGTGATGATTGCCGTTGCAGAATCACCGTTTCCATTTACATCAGTAACAATTAAGTAAACCGTATTTGCCCCGATGTTGTTACAGTTGAAAGTAGCGATGTCTAATTGCATGGATTGAATTCCACACGCATCGTTAGAACCATTATCTACATCTGTAGTTGTTATGTTTGAATTTCCGGTATTATCTAAATAGCTATTAATGTTTTGAGTAATTACCATCGGACGAACAGTATCTTCCACAATAATGGTTATTGAATCTATTGCAGCACATCCTTGGACATCTGTAATAGTAACAAAGTGTTTTGCATTTGTTAACCCGGTAGCTGTTGCAGTAGTTGCTGAAGTAGACCATGCATAGGTATAAGGAGCAGTTCCTCCTGTTGCAGAAGCAGTTCCTCCTCCATCAGTTAATCCATTACATGTAGCGTTTGAATCAACTACCGTAGATGAGATTAAAAGAGTCGGCTCAATAATAGTTACCGAATCAACAGCAGAGCATCCAGCACCATTTGTCACCGTTACCATGTACTTGCCAGCTATTAATCCAGTTACCAAAGCTGTTGTGTCATTGTTAGACCACAGGTAAGCGTTTTGTGATACACTATTGGTAGTGACTGAGATATCATCAAACGTGAACCCATCAGAAGCCGTTATACTAGAAGAAGTGAAATTGTCTTCTTGTCCAAAACGTACTTCAAACGTTGATGTTAAAGTTTGACCCGCATTAGTTATGATTGTATCAATTCTAGGAATTGATATGTTATGCCAAACACCATTCGATAAATTTGGAGAGACTAAATTATAGACCTCAATCCATGAATCAGTATTACTACCTCTAATCCAAACACGGTCATTAGCATCTACCTCTTCACCATGATCCATCATCCAAAAATCTATGTTCAATGGATTAGCTGTATAAGCGGAAAGATCCCAAGATTTTATTAAATAATTTACTGGATCTGGGAATGCACCGTTAACAGCCGCATCTAAAGTAACGGAGAAATTTCCTGTTCTTACATAGTTAGCTCCAGCCGGAATACGAACACGTCCTTGAGTCGTTGAAGTTTCAAAAGAAGCACCCGATAGACCTAATAAGGCAGTAGTTGCCGAATAAGTGCTTGCGCCAGAATAGTTTTCAAAACCTTCAAAATAGATAGTGTTGATTTGAGAAATACCTGCTGTAGCTGCTCCATTTGAACCACCAAAACAAGATACGTTTGTATCAACTGTGGTTACGGTAGTTGGAATGGATGGCTCTGTCACCGTTATTGAAGCCGTAGATGATAAACTGTTATTATCTGTAACGGTTACGGAATAAGTACCCGCGATAAGTCCTGTTAAAGAAGCAGTAGTAGCACTATTATTCCAGGCGTATGTGTAAGGAGTGGTTCCACCAATAACAGAAGCAGTTATGCCTCCATTTGAATATCCATTACATTGTACGTTAGAATCAAGAACCATAGTAATAATTGGTCCAGCGGTAATTGTTATAGATTGTGGTGCTGATCCAGAACAAGCCTTAACATCAGTAACCGTAACGGTATAAGTTCCGGCAAATAGTCCAGTTACACTAGCTGTAGTAGCTCCATTACTCCACGAATAGACATAAGGTGTGTTTCCTCCAGTAGCTGATGCGGTTGCACCTCCACCATTACCAAGATCATTAGAATCTAATGAAACGGTGTTTGCTAAAACAACTGGTTCTGTTACGGTTGATGAGCTTGTAGACGTACATCCGTTCGCATCAGTGATAGTTGTAGTATATGTTCCAGCAACAACTCCAGTAATAGAAGCCGTAGTAGCAGAATTAGACCATGAATAGGTGTATGGTGAAGTCCCACCAGTGGACGATGCCGTTGCTCCTCCATCGGCAAAGCTGTTACAAGAAGTATTAGAATCAATAACTACAGCTGCAACCATTGTGGCTGGCTGAGTAACCGTTCCATTATTAGTTGAAGTACATCCGTTAGCATCGGTGATTGTTGTAGAATAAGTACCTGCAACTATGCCAGTAATTGAAGCAGTAGTAGCTGAATTAGACCAAGAGAATGTGTAAGGTGTATTACCACCAGTGGCAGAAGCTGTAGCTCCACCATCAGCAAATCCGTTACAAGAAATATTAGAATCAATTACTACAGCTGCCATCATTGTAGCTGGTTCAGATACGGTTACAGTTGTTGAATCTGTACATCCGTTCTGGTCAGTAATCGTAACGCTATAGGTAGATGCGATTACTCCATTAATAGAGGCTGTTGTAGCTGAGTTACTCCATGTATACGTATAAGCAGAAGTTCCTCCAGTTGCAGATGCGGTTGCACCGCCATCGGAAAAGCTATTACAAGAGATATTAGAATCTACAACTGTTGCGGATAAAAGTGCCGTTGGTTGCGTTAAATTAACACTTGTGCTGTCTGTACAACCATTTTGATCTGTAACGGTAACACTGTATGTTCCACTACCTAATCCGGTTTCCAAACCAGCTGTACCACCAGTATTCCAAGAGTAAGTATAAGGAGTAGTTCCACCAGAACCACTTGCAGTTACTTGTCCGTCTGTATCATTATTGCAATCAAGAAGACTTGTTACGGCAGCACTTGAACCAGTTATAACAGGTTGCGATAAAACAACTGACGTAGAATCAGTACACCCATTTTGATCGGTTATAGTTACTGAATACGTTCCAGCAATCACTCCAGTAATAGAAGCTGTTGTAGCTGAATTACTCCATGCATAAGTATAAGGTGTAGTTCCTCCTAAAGCAGATGCTGTTGCACCTCCGTTACTTTGGCTATTACAAGTCACATTAGAATCAATTACACTTGCAGATATTAATACTGCGGGTTCCGTAATAGTTGCTGATGAATTGAGAGTAAATCCGCTAGCATCGGTAATTGTAAGTGTATATAATCCTGGGCCTACACCCGTTATGGAAGCTGTAGTAGCAGCATTGCTCCATGCGTAAGTGAAAGGAGAGGTTCCTCCAATTGCAGAACCAGTTATACCTCCATTACTCAGTCCATTACAACTCACATTACTATCAACGTTTAATGAAATGGTTTTATATCCAATTCCTGATATTGCATAAGTGTAAACTGTAGCTCCTTGTGCCGAATCTATATAGTTAATATTTACAATTGCCTCTCTATAACCTGTGTCAGAAGGTGTAAAAGCAATATTATAAGCCGCACTGTCTCCTCCAAAAAGTGTATCAGCTGCGGGTTGAAGAGTCACTGAAAAATCAGATGCGTTTGCTCCAGTAATAAGAACTTTTGGTGTTCCGCTAAGAATAATAGTATCTTCACTAGTAACCGAGTGATTTTTAGCAAAAAACTCATTATTATCAGTTGTAGCAACAGGTATACTATCAAACTTTGTATTGTTTGAAACCTGAGTTAGTGTACTTGATGGAGCTATTGCGTTGTTGTTACCTTCTATTTTTAACCCATTTGGAACAAACAAGAAATCAGGAAGACCATAATGGTAACCGGGTAAAATGCCGCTTGGAAAACTTTGAGAATGAGAACAACTACTACAATACCTCATGGCAACATATTCTAATTTAGAATTTATCTGAGAAGAAACTCCCCAAAAGTAACCTACTTGGTCACCATACATGGTAATAGCATAACTACCACCTGCCGATAAATATACTGGAGTACCTAGAGTAACATACTCATAACCCGAATTTTGGGTAGCGGTTATAGTAAGCTGCGCAAGTTTTACTTGATTAGTCATATCCCAAAGTACAACAGGAAAGGTATCAATTGCCAATGGGTAAATTCCAAGATCAGTAACTAAAATATCTTCCAAAGGCTTAAATTCGAATCCTCTGCCCCAATCTCTAGCAGTAGCATTATTTCCAAGACCAGACACACTATCCGTGGCTGATCTCTTTTGAGCATTTACCTGACTTATACTCATGGTAACTAATAAAAGTAAGACTGGCCAAACTTTTAATTTTTGTAGAAAGTTTTTTTTCATGGATTGATCTTTTTAGATGACTTTAATTTATTTCCTTTTTTATGATTTTTAATTGAAAAATCATGTGTTGTGTACTAAGTAGCTAATAGATATTAAATTTGAATACAAACAGCCAATACAAATAAGTAGATTCTTTTTGAGAAGATTTTATTTTTGTTGAATCTGAGCGTTTTTTTGTTGAATTTGGCTTATTGATATACTGAAAGAGCATCTAATTGATGTATTTCGAGATATATATAGAAAAATTTCCCCTATCGTATTCAATTAAGACTACGATAGGGGAGTATTAAATTACATTACAATCAGTCTTTTGTATTCGCTAGAATTATCGCTTCTTATTTCAATAAAGAAGGTACCTGCAGCAAATCTTGAAACGTCTATTTGATTGGTTTCATTATTAAGACCTTCTTCCAGGTAAATTGTTTTTCCGGTAAGGTCTCTGATAATGATAGCATAATTTGATGTATTGGAAACATCAATAGTTACTATACTTGTGTTTAACCCTATTGGATTTGGATAGACGTTTATGTCTCTGTTTTCATCAAAGTCATTAATTCCAAGTCCATCTACCAGAACACAATCAGAAGTGTCTATACAACCACCTTCGTTTACAATAACCGCGTAGTTTCCACTTACCGTAACTAAGTAAACTCTGTTAGTTGCTCCAGGAATAACCGCGTTATTACTATCACAATTAATCCATTGGTAAGAAGCTACCGTATTGTTGGCTTCTAATTTAAACCCTGTTTGAGTAGTGGTTACATCTACTTGTTGAACCGTTAAGTTCGTAATAACCGTAGAATCACAACCTGCTCCATTTGTGAAAACATCAGTGAAGTTTCCAGTAGTAGTATAGGTGTTTGTTCCAACTGTAATTGACTCGCCTTTACAAATAGTGATGTTTTGCTGTGAACCATTCTCATCAATGGTAAGCATAATGGTAATAATTGAATCACATCCCGCAAGATTTGGAATGGTATCTTGATATGAACCAGAAGCGGTCCAAGTATATAAACCACTTGGTGAATTGTAACTGTTACACGCATTTTCAGAAATGAAACTGTAAGTACTGTTGTTTGATGAAATAATCACCGATTCAACAGAAGTACATCCATTCGCATCTGTCACGGTTACGGCATAACTTCCGGCTGATAACCCAGCAACAGATGACGTTGTTGCTGAGGTTGACCATAAGTAAGTATATGGAGCAGTTCCACCGGTTGGAAGTGCAGAAGCACCTCCGTTTGGTAGTCCATCACACGTAGCATTTGAATCCACATGACTGTTTCCAAGTAAGATGTTTGGTTCTGATATAGTCACCGTTGCAACACTTGAACAGTTATTTGCATCTAATACTGTCACCATATATGTTCCAGCAGTAACTCCAGTAATTGTTGCAGTAGTTGCAGAGTTAGACCAAGAATATGCATATGGAGCCGTTCCACCAGTTGCTGATGCGGTTGCTCCACCATCTGATAAACCGTTACAGCTTATAGTAGCATCAACCACTGTTGACCCAACTAATACTGTTGGTTCAGTAATCGTAGTTGAGCTTGCCGAAGCGCATCCGTTAGCATCTGTAATAGTTACAGAATACGTTCCAGCGGTAACTCCTGTTATTGAAGCTGTAATTGCTGAATTAGACCATGCATATGTATAAGGAGCTGTGCCACCAGTGGCCGATGAACTTGCACCACCATTAGCAAAACCGTTACAAGTAGCATTTGAATCAACCACCGAAGTAGCCACTAAAACTGTTGGCTCTGTAACTGTAGATGCGCTTGTGGAAGTACATCCATTTGCATCCATTATAGTCACAGAATACGTTCCAGCAATAACTCCTGTAATTGAAGCCGTTGTTGCTGAATTATTCCAAGAATAAGTATATGGAGAAGTTCCGCCTGCGGCAGAAGCTGTTGCTCCACCGTTTGCTAAACCGTTACATGTAATATTTGAATCAACAACCGATGCACTTACTAAAATTGTTGGTTCAGTTACAGTAGTTGAGCTTATTGAAGAACAACCATTTGCATCCATTATAGTCACAGAATACGTTCCAGCAATAACTCCGGTAATGGAAGCATTAGTTGCTGAGTTACTCCATGCATATGTGTAAGGTGCAGTTCCTCCAGTTGCTGATGCTGTTGCACCGCCATCGGCAGAGCCGTTACATGCTATGTTTGAATCTACAATTGAAGCGCTTACTAGAATAGCTGGCTCCGTAACCGTTGATGCGCTAGTTGAAGAACAACCATTTGCATCCATTATAGTTACAGAATACGTTCCAGCAATAACTCCAGTAATTGAAGCTGTTGTTGCTGAATTAGACCATACGTATGTGTATGGAGCAGTTCCACCTGTAGCAGATGCTGTTGCTCCGCCATCGACAAAGCCGTTACATGTTATGTTTGAATCTACAGTTGAAGCTGAAACCAATAATGTTGGTTCAGTTACAGTAGATGCACTTGTCGAAGTACATCCATTTGCATCCATAACAGTTACAGTGTATGTTCCAGCAAGAACTCCAGTTATTGAAGCAGTAGTTGCTGAATTAGACCAAGCATATGTGTAAGGGGCAGTTCCACCAGTGGCAGATGCTGTTGTACCTCCATCGGCAAAGCCGTTACATGTTATGTTTGAATCTACCACTGAAGCACTTGCTAAAGTTGTTGGTTCAGTAGCCGTTGATGCGCTTGTGGAAGTACATCCATTTGCATCCATTATAGTCACAGAATACGTTCCTGCAATCACTCCTGTAATTGAAGCCGTTGTTGCTGAATTATTCCATGCATATGTGTATGGAGCAGTTCCACCAGTGGCAGATGCTGTTGCACCGCCATCGGTAAAGCCGTTACATGTTATGTTTGAATCAACAACTGAAGCAGCTAGTAATATCACAGGTTCAACAACGGTCACTGAGCTTGCCGAAGTGCATCCATTTGCATCCATAATAGTCACAGAATATGTTCCTGCAATAACTCCAGTAATTGAAGCCGTTGTTGCTGTATTAGACCAAGAATATGTGTAAGGAGCTGTTCCCCCAATTGCTGATGCTGTTGCACCGCCATTGGCAAATCCGTTACATGTTATGTTTGAATCTACAACTGAAGCTGAAACCAATAATGTTGGTTCAGTTACAGTAGATGCGCTTGTTGAAGTACATCCATTTGCATCCATAATAGTCACAGAATACGTTCCTGAAATTACTCCTGTAATAGAAGCTGTGGTTGCTGAATTAGACCATGCGTATGTGTATGGAGCAGTTCCACCAGTTGCAGAAGCAGTAGCACCTCCATTAGCAAAACCGTTACATGTTGTATTTGAATCTACAACTGTAGCTGAAACCAATAATGTTGGTTCAGTTACAGTAGATGCGCTTGTTGAAATACATCCGTTTGCATCCATAATAGTTACAGAATACGTTCCTGCAATAACTCCAGTGATAGAAGCTGTAGTAGCTGAATTACTCCAAGCATATGTATATGGAGTAGTTCCGCCCGTAGCAGATGCAGTAGCACCTCCATCGGCAAAGCCGTTACATGATATGTTTGAATCAATCACAGAAGCCGCTACCAAAATAGCGGGTTGTGTAATGGTCACAGAAGAAGTTTCTGTACCTCCTGAATTATCCGTTACCGTTACCGTGTACGTTCCTGCCGTTACTCCAGTAATTGAGGTAGTGGTAGCTGAGTTAGACCATGCATAAGTAAAAGGTGAATTTGTGCCCGTAGCAGAAGCTGTAGCACCACCATCGGCAGAGCCGTTACATGATATGTTTGAGTCAACAACCGTAGTAGCGACTAATGAAAATGTGTTAGTGATGGTTACATTACTATTATCAGAACACCCGTAGGCATCTGTAATATAAACAGAATACGTTCCAGCCATCACGCCAGTAATTGAAGCAGTAGTTGCTGAATTACCCCATGAATATGTATAAGGCATAGTTCCTCCAGTTGCAGAAGCCGTTGCTCCCCCATTTGGATTATTATCTACCGTATTTGAATCCACAATAGTTGCAGCAATTAGTGTCGCTGGTTGCGTAACAGTTGCTGAGCTTATTGAAGTGCAACCGTTTGCATCTGAGATAGTCACTGAATATGTGCCAGCTGTTATTCCAGTTATACTAGCTGTAGTAGCTGTATTACTCCAAGCATATGAATAAGGAGCTGTGCCACCAGTGGCCGATGCAGTTGCACCTCCATTGGCAAAGCCGTTACATGTTGTATTTGAATCAACTACAGTAGCTGCAGTTAATACTGCAGGCTCGGTAATAGTTACTGAACTCGTAGAAGTATTTGATCCGTTATCTGTAATAGTTACGGTGTAAGTTCCTGCTACAATTCCAGTAATAGAAGCCGTAGTAGCAGTATTAGACCAAGCATATGTAAATGGTGCGGTACCATTAGCTGCAGATGCGGTAGCACCTCCATTTGAACCTCCAAAACATGTAACATTTGAATCATTAGACACTGAGGCGCTAACTCCATTTGTATTGGTAATACTACTTGATGTCATATCGGTACATCCGCTAGCATCTGTTATTGTGGTGGTATATGTACCAGCAGATACTCCTGTGATAGAAGTAGTGGTAGCTCCATTACTCCAAGTGTAGGTATACGAAGCGGTTCCACCAGTTGCTGAAGCGGTTGCTCCACCATTTGAGGTCCCATTTGTAGTATTAGAATCAACAACCGATGATGCAACTAAAGCCGTTGGCTCAGTTACGGTTGATGAGCTTGTAGACGTACATCCGGTTGCATCTGTTATAGTTGTGGTATATGTACCAGCTACGACTCCTGTAATTGAAGCGGTGGTAGCTGAATTGCTCCATGCATATGTATACGGAGTTGTGCCACCAGTGGCCGATGCCGTTGCGCCTCCATCGGCAAAGCCGTTACATGTTGTATTTGCATCTATACTAGAAGAAGCAACTAAAGCAGTTGGCTCAGTAATAATCACGAAGGTTGAACTAGTATCGCTATTTGCATCTGTAACCGTAACAGTATACGTTCCTGCTAGCACACCTGTAATCGAAGCTGTTGTAGCTGAGTTAGACCATGCATAAGTGTAAGGTGTTGTTCCACTGGTTGCAGATGCTGAAGCACCACCATTGGCTAAACCGTAACATGTAACATTTGAATCATTAGTTATAGAAGCTGTTAATACGGTTGAACAACCTGCATCTGCCGCGCCAGGAGAACCGTATACCTGTTTTGCATTTACTATTACCCCTGAAACAAGTGAAGTTGAAATAGTCCAGTTGGCGCCAACTGTATTGTCGGAATTTGGGTCACATAAAACAATAGTACTACCACCTCCATCTGGATCTACCGGGCCATCTGGCCAAGGTAAATTATCATCATACCTTAGAGAGTCAATCATGTTGTTGGATGCATCTTTAATGGCAATAGGTTCACCGCCATTACTTAGTCCACCGCCAGTCCATTGATAGGCACTTACTCCAAACACGTTGTTTATAGCCACGGAATCTAATGCAATTACCAGGTATCCTCCTGCATTTATTGCGATATTTGGAAATGTATAGGTCACTCCACTAGTAAATTTACATCCTAAAAGATTTACTGGTGCAGAACTGGTGTTATGTAATTCGATGAATTCTGTTGTATCTGTCCCAACTTCTGGCCCGTTATAGTTGATTTCGGAAATAACAATAACCCCCGGTGCTGGAGCAACAGGTGCGATAAGGTTTACCGATCCATTATCAACACAACCATTGGCATCAGTTATAGTTACGGTGTATGATCCTGCAGCTAGGCTAGAGATACTAGTAGTAATTGCTCCCGTGTTCCATAAGTAGGTATAAGGAGTAGTTCCTCCAGTAGATGATGCTGAGGAAATTCCATCGGAAGCTCCGGCTGTACTAATATTGGAAGTGATAATTGGATTTGCATCAAGAACAGCAGGTTCGGTAATTGAAATCGTTGTTGAATTAGTATCTCCAATCCCATCGGTAATAGTTATTGTATAAGCACCTGCATTTAGGCCAGTAATTGTTGCTGTTGTTGCTCCATTATTCCAAGCGTAGGTGTATGGAGTTGTTCCATTCAATCCGGTTACAGTAGCACTACCATCAGATAAACCATTACAACTTATATGGGAATCAACGGTTACAGAAGCAAATAACCCTTGACATGCGGGGTTAACTGTAGTATTCCATGTATTAGAGACATTGAAATTATCAAGCGAAAGGTCTAATTTATAAGCTCCGGCTTGAATTGCCCCAGTTAAAAATAGGGAGTCTAAAGTGGAAACGGAAGTACCATTTCTTGTCCAACTTTTACTATATAGTGGTGCAGCATTATGATTAGGCAGATTTGCTAAAGTATCTGTAATGATAACATCATTAGCTGATACAGTTCCATCGTAGTTGTTTGAACTGTAATCTTTTAAAACTAATCCATTACTATTACAATCGCTGGCCATTGGGTAATAAGCTTGTAGATGGCTATACTTTGGATGTAAAGATTGAGCGGAAGTTGCCATTAGAAGAGCTACATCTGAAGCATCTAAAACTTCGTTCCAGATTGTTACTTCAGCCATATCACCATCATAAAAATTACTTGGGGTTGATCCGTCAAATTCTTGTCCTAATGAAATTCGACTAGTCGTACTAATTGATTGACCATTAGAAAATGAGCTTGCCGCCACTCCATCTACCCAAAACTGAGTCAGATTAGAAGCCTCGTCATAAGTGTAACCTACAAAGTGCCATTGGCCATCTGTAACAACTACACCTGAGTTACGGTTACTTCCGCCATCATTAATCCAAAGTTGTTCATTGGTTGCAATTCCAAAGTTAGTAACTGTTGATGTTCCACTTGTATTAATACCAATAAGCACATCCTGACTACCAGAGATTTGGTCTGCTTCACGCATCCATAAAAATACAGATCGATTAGTATTTACTAAATTGGGAACTGCATCGTTAATTTCTACCCAATCATTATCTGTATTTTCAAATCGTGCAAATGGAGTATAGTTAGTTGTTGCAAATTCTTTAATGGTATCACAAACTGTGGTGTCCATTATTATATTCTGTGAAATTTGGAAGTAATTTAATGCTAAATCGGTGTATACAATGCTATCCTGGCCTAAAGTGTTGTTTAATGTATCAATGTATACTCCTGAAGAGGTGTATGTATTTCCTCCAATTGAATAACTATTGTTATCACAAATGGTTACACTTACCGAATTACAATTCACACCTACATTGATTGCGGGTACAAAATTGGAAGTGGTTCCAGTTTTTGCAAAGCTTGTTAATACTCCATGATATGCATTACTTGATGCATCAATTAAAGAAGTTATAGTGGTATTTGTTCCATTTGAAACTCCTTGGTTAAATGGGTAGTAAGCGACTAAGTCGGTTACGGTTTCTGGACTTGAAATTTCACAGTATTTATGGTCAGCTATTTCTTGATCTGTTTTTACCGTATTCCAAATACGAACATCGTTTAAAGCACCTTTAAAGAATTCACTTTTAGAAGAACCATCATATTCCTGACCTAAACTCCATCTATTATTGTTGGCAAAACTAACGGTCCCTGCTGCGAAAGTTCCATAGTTCACACCATCGATATACATATTTAAGGTTCCGTTGTTATACGTTGCAGCCACATGATGCCACGTGTTGTCTCTTAAATCTGGGCCTACTTCAAAGGCTGTAGAGCCATCATAGAAATCTAGTTTTCCGTCATCTATTCTAAAAAGGAAGATCGTTCCCGTTCCTGT
Source organism: uncultured Desulfobacterales bacterium (assembly GCA_964195485.1). Classification (GTDB taxonomy): domain Bacteria; phylum Bacteroidota; class Bacteroidia; order Flavobacteriales_G; family Salibacteraceae; genus CAJXZP01. The sequence goes on along the minus strand of CAXMPG010000102.1, from coordinate 26,789 downwards.
AGTATTTACGGCCATAATATGGTCGTTTCCAGTTTGAGTAGGATCGGCTTTAATCCAACTTTCAATACTCCAAGTAGTCACTCCATCCATTGATGTGGCTACATCATTAATAGTTACATAATCATTAGAGCCGTCAAAGTGAAGTCCGTTTCTTTCGGTACCAGTAGCTTGAACTCTAAAGGTAAAAGGAGACTGAGCGGCATCATTGTTCACAATAGAAACATCAGTAAAAGCTAGACCATCAGTAGTGGGAGTAAATTCAATTTTAAATGAAGTGGAATCTCCTGATAAAACGGTAGAAGCAGGTTGATTAATAACTACAAATTGAGCATTACCATTTAAGGTTACTGTTCCAGTTATTTCTAAAGTGTCAGCTCCGGTATTGGTAATAAAGTATTCTTTAATTAGTGAACCTGTATGGGTAACAATGGCACCCATATCTGTGAAATTAGATACGGATGGTGTTAAATCATTATAGGTAATGGTTGCTGAGTTCCCTAAAAGCTTAATTTCAGATTCTGCTCCTGTACCTGTTAAGCTGATGGTATTAGATGTGGAACAAACCGTATCTGCAAATGGAATATCTAGAGTAGCGGTTTTTGACCCACCTGAAGTAGGTGTGAAAACAACCTGCATAAGAGTAGAATCTCCGTTAGCTAAATTAGTATCAGGGTAGGAAAGTATACTAAATTGAGAAGCATCTGTTCCTGTTATGCTAACATTACTCGTGTCAATTATGACGGCCAATTGACGGTCGTTTTTCACATAAAAGTCAATCGTATCTGAAGCTGAGTTGAACTCTACTGAAGCAAAGGGCAAAGTGCTTGGTGTAGTAAGCTTGCTGCATGCTTCAGCAAACTCAAAGGTTAGGTCACTGGTGGTTCCAACTCCAAGTGAAGCTTGTTGGTTCTCGTTAAAAACCAAAACGTAATAGTCTCCAGCAGGGAAAAAACCTGCACTTGAGCTGGGGCTATTGAAATCATATAAATTAGTTAAGCCAGTTGGTACAGGAGTTTGACCGTAAGGGGTATTGTTCCAATAGTAAGCTCGACCAAGCATAAGTGAATCTCTAAATCCACAAAAATTACCTGAGGTAGCTGAAATAAATGACAAATCTGAAAATGCAGCTGGGTTGGTAGTAGTTGCTTTATAAGCAAGAATACTAGTGGACAATGGACTACTATTACTCAATTCCATTCGTAATGCCCCGTTTGCGGGTATAGTAACTTTGTATACCAAAACCGAACAGCATCCTACCGCGGAACAACCACCTAACATTCCAGTGGCATAAACTCCGCCACTTGAATTAAAATTGGTTTCTGTATACGGGAAACTATTGACCACAATTGGGTTGGTTACCGAAGTTCCTGGTTGAGCATAGCTAACAAATGAGGATAGGAATAGTAAAATGAAAAATCCTTTTAGTAATGATTTCATATTTATTGAGGTTTGAACTTGCATGAATGTACAATTAATCGAAAGCAAATCAAATGCACGATGGATAAGATACCATAACAAATGTTCTGAACGGAGGTTATTATGTTCTTAACGGAAGAAATGGTAAGTTGCTTTGTAATAGAAGGTTAATTTGTTGCGCTATTTGGGCTTTGAACTATTCGATGTGAATAGAAGCCATTAAATCTGTTCGGTAGGTTTTACCAATAGGTACGTGAGTATTATTAACCACTACATGAATGGAGTTAATAGCATCTAAGAAGTTTAAATTTACTAAGTAGCTTCTGTGTGTTCTGAAAAAGTTTTTGGGTAGCCTTTCGGAAAAAGCAGTTAAACTTCCACGAATTAGATGTTTTTTATCGTTTTTGGTGTGTAATTCCATATACACATGCTCACTTTTAATAAATACAATTTCATCAAACGTCACCTTGTAAAACATGTTCTTGTTTTTAACAAAAATGGAGTCTCGAATCACCACATTCTTGTCTTCTAACTTCTCTTTTTTGTCTCTGTAATTATGAAGCGCAATTTCAATAGAAGTGAAAATGTCATCTTGATTGAATGGTTTTAGTAAGTACGAAGATGGATTTGTTTCTTTGGCTTCTTTAATGGTGTTTGAATCTGAATTTGAACTAATAAAAATAAAAGGAATGGCGCAGGTTGCGTTAATGTGATGCCCTAAATCCACTCCGTTTTTATTTCCATAAATTTGAATATCTAATAAGACAATATCTGGTTTTTGAGTCGCAAGAACTTCTACCGCTTCATCAAAAGAGATAGCAGGTTCAAGCACTTCGTAACCTAAATCTTCTAAAATAGAAATAAGATTCATGGAGATTACCATTTCATCTTCTACCACCAGAACTTTAATTTTTTTCATCGCTATGTAATATTAAAAGATTCTCCCTTAAAGGAAATGCTGAATTCTGCGCCATCATTATTGGCACATATTAAATTACCCTTAATTTGTTTGCTTAAATTTTTAACCAAACGTAATCCTAGACTTTTAGATTTACGGGATTGGTAACCTTCGGGTAAACCTGGGCCATTATCTTTAATTTTTAGGGTGTAATTATTATCGCCCAATGGCCTAATTATTAAATCTATACAGCCCGTTTTGCGATCAGCAACACCATACTTTAAGGCATTGGTAAATAATTCAGTCACTATTAACCCTAAAGGTATGGATGTGTCAATATTAAATTTAGTGTCCTCCGGAATATCAATATTGATTTTAGTCCGATGCAAATGACTAAAAGTACTCATGATTTGATTCACCAATTTATTAATATACTCCTTGAAGAATATATTGCCCGCGTCTTCTTCTTGATACAGCATTTGGTGAATGGTAGCCATTGAGCTTACTCTGTTTTTACCATCTGTAATAGCCAGTTTTACATTTTCATCTTCTAAACTATTAGCCTGAAGATCTAGCAAACTCCATATAATTTGAAGATTGTTTTTTACCCGATGATGAATCTCTTTTAAAAGGAGATCCTTCTCTTCTTTTTGTTTTGAAATTAGCAGGTTTTTTTCAGCTAGCTTAATATTATTTGACTCTTGTGTTTTGTAATATTTAAAGATTACAATAGCAATTATTGCAATACCTAAAAGACCACCCACCAATAAATAGATCGTTAGTTTCTGTTTTGTACTAGTATCTTCGTTGCGTAAAATCTTATTTGTTTTCAGTTCATTTTCTTTATTTAAAAGGGTTATTTCTAATTCCTTTTTTTCGGTTTCAAATTTGGTTCGTTGCTCTGTTAACGATTCAATTTTTTGTTCATTTATTAAAGAATCGTTTAGGGTAATATATTGCCTAGCATATGCGTTGGCCAATTTAAAATTGGATGACATAGAATAGGCTTCAAATAAAATTTTTGATGCTCTGGCAGAACCACTAAGTAGACCAATGTCTTCGCTAATTTGTAATGCTTTGGTTGCACGTTTAATTACTTCTTGAATACCCTTGGTATTGCTTGGTTCAAGGGTAATAAACTGCGATTGTGCGGAAGAATTTAGAATAAATGTAAGTAGGCGCTTACTCCCTTTTTCTGGGAAAGTTTTTAAGGCTTTATCAAAACAAACTTGTGCGCTATCATTTAGAAGCGCTAAAGAGAACATTTCTCCTCTAGACAAGTGATATCTTGATATAGAGTTAGAGTCATTCAGCGCTACAAAAATGGGGAGGGCTTTATTATAGTAGTAATCGGCACTATCCATATTCCCTTCTCGTTTAAAAACATCTCCCGTGTTTTTTATGGATAAAGCCTCCATTGGTCTATTGTTTTCTTGAACAGCTAAAGCCCGTGCTTTGTTGAAATACTTTATTGCATTGGGTGAGTTATCACTGGTTAAATAGGTCAACCCAATATTCAGGTATGCTCCTAAGAGACTTTCGGATTTGTATTTTTCTTTAAGTTCAGCTGCTTTAATAAAATTCTTTAAAGCCAAATCAAGTTGACCAATGTATTGATACATCAACCCTAGGTTATTAAATATTTTAGGTCGGTATAAGGAATCGTTTAAATTATTGGAATAATCAATCGCTTCTTCTAAATAGAAAATGGCACTATCTAATTGGTCAAAATTCGCCCAAAAGGTTCCTAGCGTATAATAACAATTCAATACTCCAGATGAGTCATGCGCTTTTGTATACCAATCCATAGCGGTTTCCATTAATTGAATAGAGGTATCTGAACCCAAATTATAGTGATAGTAAAAACCTTGATTATAATAAGTGTTAGCTACAAAAGGAGTCCATTGATTTTTTTTTGCAATCTTTAGGGCTTGGTCATAATAAAAAATAGTTGAATCATTATCAATGGTTTCGTAAATAATTGCTAAACGGGTTGCAGCCCTAAACTGTAAGCTATCTGATCCTGTATTGAATACTGTTTTTACGGAATCAATTTCTTGATTTGCTAAAACTGGGGTAAGAGTAACGAAAAGAATATAAAATAGAATTAACCTCATATTAGACCATCGATTTAGATTTGACGAAAGTAAATTATTTAGAGGAGTATAGTTTTAATTGGAAGATTATGAATTTCATTCGTAGTAGAAAAAGTGGAATCCTAATTTAATGGATAATGGTCCCAGTAGTTGGTTTTATGCAGCCCACTTACCTTTTAAACCTTAAATAAATGTTAATTTTTAAAACGTAGTCTTAATTGAGCTCGTAAACTAGCCTGTGGTGATTCTGTTTTTTTACCACATTAAAGTGTATTTATTGAATCCAAATTTACTCACTATTTAAATTAGAAACTATGAATTTAAAACCGTCAGGCGCATTTATTGCGGCATCATGGATTGCTTTATTAGCTGGAATGACAGGGTTCTTAATTGGCTTATGGAGGTCAGATATGATGCTCAATGAGAAAGGATATTACTTTACCGTATTAATGTTTGGGTTGTTTGCGGTGATATCCGTACAAAAAAGTGTGAGAGACCGCTTAGAGGGTCTTCAAGTAACCGATATCTACTACGGATTAAGTTGGTTCTCTACCATCCTAGCTATTCTATTATTGATTATTGGCTTATGGAATGCAGAACTCCTACCTAGCGAAAAGGGGTTTTATACCTTCTCCTTTTTACTTGCAATTTTTGGCGCCATTACCGTTCAGAAAAATACGCGCGATAATTTACAGTTTGAAATAGCAGAAGAGAAAGAGCATTTTGAACCAAAAGAATAGCCACAAATCAAATAGGGTATGATGATATGAGTTCATTGTACCCTATTTTTGAATGCAATTAGTATTTCATATGATTTTTCAAACCACACGACTTTCTATTCGTAAATTAACTACGTACGACACCGACCATTTTTTCGATATGATGGGAAATCCTAAAGTGATGAATCCTGTCCCTAGGCGAGCTATGACAAGGGCCGAAAGTGATGCTAAGTTGGCTCTATTAATTGAGCTTGAACCCAATTCCAGTACCACTGTTTGGGCTATGACCGTAAAAGGTAGCGATGAGTTTATCGGACTTTGTGGGTTTCTAAAAAATGAGGAAAACCAAGATGAGTTAGCATATCGTTTACGAGAAAAATATTGGGGTGTTGGTTATGGTACAGAGGTAGCTAAAGGCTTGTTGACATATGGATTTATAGAGAAAAATTGCCCTTTTATTATCGGAGATGTGTACATAGAGAATTTACCATCCATAAAAATACTAGAGAAATTTATGATCGCTGGTAAGGAGTTTTTTAACGAAAGTGATCAATGTATGGATAGAAGATATACGGTATCGAAATCTGAATTTTTAAAAGCATAGCCATGAACAAATACTTACAAGAAGCTATTATTGAAGCTCAGAAGGGGCTAGATGAAGGCGGGATTCCAATAGGGTCCGTTATCGTGTATAAAGACAAAATTATTGGACGAGGACATAACCGTAGAGTTCAAAACGGCAGTGTAATTCTTCATGGAGAAATGGATGCGTTTGAAAATGCTGGGCGTCAACCGGCTAATGTATATAGAGATTGTACGTTGTATACTACGTTATCACCATGTCCTATGTGTTCAGGTGCTATTTTATTGTACGGAATAAAAAAGGTGGTCATTGGTGAAAATGTAACCTTTATGGGTGACGAAAATTTATTGAAATCAAGAGGTGTTGAGATAGAGGTTGCGCATAATGAGGAATGCCAACATATAATGACACAATTTATTAGGGATAAGCCCGAATTGTGGAACGAGGATATTGGGGTTTAGTTCTTTTCGTAAATATATCTCCTAAAAAAAGGAGCAAATGACGGCTCCTTTCCTAAAGTAAATTAATGGTGTAAAAGGTTATAAATTATTAATGGCGTTAGTTAGTTTTTCTTTTACCTCATTCACAAATTGATCCAATTTGTCATTTTTAACAGCAAGCATTAATGCATCTGGGTCAATGGCAGAAACACTAACATTGTTTCCGTTAAGTTGACGAACCGCAATACCACAAGGTAGTAAAACACCAATCTCAGGTTCTGCTGTAATAGCATCATATGCGTAACCAGGGTTACAGGCACCCAAAAGTCTATATGGAGCTATTTCTTTTCCAAGATTTTTCATAATTGAACCACTAAAATCAATGTCAGATACAATCCCAAAACCCTGTTCCTTTAAGGTGGCTGTAATGGCGGTAACTGCCTGGTCAAACCCCATTTTCACTGTCTTTTCTATAAAATAGCTCATTTCTTTTCGTTTTAATTCTTGGCAAATTTAAGTGGTTAGAGTCGTAATTAAAGTGATAATAATCACAGTATTAACTGGCGTATGTGCGCGATAAATAGCTGCGTGTGAGCTAGAATGGTGTGGTAGATATGGTAATTGTAAATTGGCGTTTTTTTATGCTGCTGGAATGGGTGAAAAGCCTATTTACAGGACCTCTTTAACAATGGTTGTTAAATATTTTAACAATTGTTAATTCTTTATCGGTACGGGATGATTTTACTCGTGTTATTCCATTATTTTTGACCCAATCAAATCAGGAAAATGACACATTTAAAGGAAGGCGATAAAGCACCAGAATTTTCAGGGATTAATCAAAATGAAGAAACGGTTAAGTTGTCTGATTATAAAGGTAAAAAAGTAATTTTATATTTCTACCCTAAAGATATGACTCCTGGCTGTACGGCTCAAGCGTGTAATCTTGGAGAGAATTATTCAGATTTAACCAAGAAAGGTTTTGTAGTTATTGGCGTTTCTGCTGATAGTGTGAAACGTCATCAAAAATTCACAGAGAAGTATGAACTCCCTTTTACGCTAATTGCAGACGAAGAAAAGGAAATCATTAAATCGTACGGAGTTTGGGGGCTTAAAAAATTTATGGGTAGAGAATATGACGGTATTCACCGAGAAACCTTTATTATTAATGAGGAAGGCATAATAGAAAAAGTAATCCTTAAAGTAAAAACAAAAACACACACCGAGCAGGTGTTAGAATTACTTAGTGCGTAAGAAGATTAATTTATTTTAAACTTTTTTCATTAAAAATTCACACCTCAAATACATTACGGTTTGCAAGCATACGTTTGCAGAGTAATTAGTTAATAAAACAACAAACATGGCAAAAGACGCAGCATCAGAAAAATCGAAAGCATTACAACTTACAATGGATAAGTTGGAAAAAAGTTACGGTAAAGGATCAATCATGAAATTGGGAGATTCTGCTATTGAAAAAGTAGACGTGATACCATCTGGTTCAATCACTCTTGATATGGCACTGGGTGTTAATGGTATTCCTAAAGGTAGAATCATTGAGATTTACGGACCAGAATCTTCGGGTAAAACAACTTTGGCAATTCATATGATGGCCGAATCTCAAAAGCAAGGTGGTACAGCAGTAATGATTGATGCAGAGCACGCATTTGATAGATTTTATGCCGAGTCTTTAGGGGTTGATACCGCTAATCTTTTAATATCTCAGCCAGATAACGGAGAGCAAGCACTTGAAATTGCGGATAATTTAATTCGTTCAGGAGCTGTTGACATCGTAGTTATTGATTCTGTAGCAGCTTTAACTCCAAGAGCGGAGATTGAAGGCGAAATGGGTGATAGCAAAATGGGTCTTCATGCACGTTTAATGTCTCAAGCACTTAGAAAATTAACCGGAACGATTAGTAAAACCAATTGTACCGTAATTTTCATTAACCAGTTGCGTGAAAAAATTGGTGTAATGTTCGGGAACCCTGAAACAACAACCGGTGGTAATGCACTTAAGTTTTACGCTTCTGTAAGATTAGATATTCGTAGAATTGGTCAAATTAAAAGTGGCGATGCCGTAGTTGGAAACCATACACGTGTTAAGGTGGTGAAAAATAAAGTAGCTCCACCATTTACAAAAGCAGAGTTTGATATCATGTACGGAAAAGGAATTTCTCGTTCTGGAGAGATTTTGGACTTAGGTGTGGATCTAGAAATTGTAAAGAAAAGTGGTTCTTGGTTTAGTTACGGAGAAACCAAACTTGGACAAGGTAGAGATGCTGTGAAGCAATTAATAGAAGATAACCCGGAATTAGCAGATGAAATTGAAGCTAAAATCCGTGTTGCGTTAGAAGAAAACAAGAAGTAATTGGTAATAAGCTAATTCTCTTTTGAGAAAACTGTTTTAAAACCTAATTTCGAGCCCCGATTATACGTATGTATTTTCGGGGCTTAATATTTTATAAAAATGAAGAAATTTCTATTTTTCTTATTCATGGCATTAGTGGTTGTTTCGTGTACCGAAACCGCTGATAAGGATGCTGAAAGTGTGGTGGAAGATCCAACCGCTAAACTAATGGATTCTCTAGGGTGGATTAATACGCAAATTATTGCGTCACCTAATGACCCGGAACTGTATATCGCTAAGGCACGATACTTTTTGGATAATAACAATCTGCAGTCCGCAATGCAAGAAGCGGATAGAGCTATTGGTATAGATTCATCTAATGTCAATTACTTCCTATTCAAAGCAGATGCGTATTATGAAGCAAGCGATTTATTGGCGGCAAAAAGCACGTATTTAACGGTATTAAAAATAGAGGAGAATAATATTCACGCCAACATGAAAATGGGTTGGATAAGCTTGATTTCTGGATTACATGATGATGTTTTTGTTTATACGAATACCGTGTTAAAGCAAAATCAGTATTTATCAGAGCCTTATTACTTAAAAGGGCTAGCGTATAAAGAATTAGGTAGTTTTAAACTTGCAGTTTCTAATTTCAGAACCTCTACCGAACAAGATAACGACTATATTGAATCATGGTTGCAGTTAGGATATATGTATGACGCTGCAGAGGATACTTTAGCGGGCGCTTTCTATGAAAACGCACTACGAATAGACTCTAACAATATTGATGCGCTATACGCCTTTGGCTCGCATTTACAAAAGTGGGGTTTAGCAGAAGCAGCAATCGCAGAGTACCAGCATATTATTCGAGTTAACGATAATTACCATGATGCGTATTTCAATATCGGATTTGTGTACCTAGAATTATTGAATGAAAATGATAGTGCTATTAAGTATTACGACAAAGTGTTGGCCTTAAATCCGTATAACTTTAAAGGGTATTACAATAGAGGTCTAGCCTTTGAAAGAATGGATTTGATTCCACAGGCGCGTATTGATTACGAAAAAACATTAGAGCTAAAACCAGATTATACGCCCGCAGCTAAAGGCATGAGTAGGGTTAATTAATAACAAACGTAAACGAATTATAAGCGCATAAAAAATGCCGAATCAATCGATTCGGCATTTTTTGTTTAATGAAGTATTTTTTTAACTCATCCAACCTTCAACGTCTTCTAGTTTTAGTGCTGGAATAGTCAATTTGTTTTTCTTTCTTAAACCATTCAATTTTTGATGCAATTGAGTGGTTTTTGTTTCCTTAAATTCTGCAATGGTTTTGAATCCTAAGCCAACTACTTGTTCTGCCCAATCAGCAGGAACGCCAATAGCCGTAAAATCATCTGCGGTAGGTAAAACAATTTTTCTCTCTGGTTTCATTTGCGGAAACAATAACACTTCTTGAATAGAGGTTTGATTGGTTAACAACATGGTTAATCTATCAATCCCAATACCCATTCCTGATGTTGGTGGCATACCGTATTCTAATGCTCTAATAAAGTCATCATCAATAAACATCGCCTCGTCATCTCCCTTATCACTAAGTGTTAATTGAGATTCAAAACGCTCACGTTGATCAATTGGATCGTTTAACTCGGTATAGGCGTTGGCAACTTCTTTCCCGTTAATCATCAGCTCAAAACGCTCAGTCAACTCCGGGTTGTCACGGTGCTTTTTACATAAAGGAGACATTTCAACGGGGTAATCGGTAATGAAAGTAGGTTGAATGAAGTTAGCCTCACATTTCTCTCCGAATATTTCATCAATCAGTTTTCCTTTACCCATGCTTGGGTCTACGTCAATAGCTAAATCTTTAGCTACATTATAGATTTCTTCTTCTGTTTTACCATTAAGGTCATATCCAGTGTGCGCTTTAATGGCATCTAAAATCGGAATTTTAGGGTAAGGACCAGCAAAGTTAATATCCATATCACCTAATTTCACACGGGTGCCGCCATTATTGGTAGCTTTAGCAACATGCGCTAACATGTCTTCGGTGAATTTCATCATCCAATGGTAATCCTTATAGGCTACATAGATTTCCAAAACTGTAAATTCAGGATTATGTGTTCTATCCATTCCTTCATTACGAAAATCTTTAGCAAATTCATACACGCCATCAAATCCACCTACAATAAGACGCTTTAAATACAGCTCATTTGCGACACGCAAATACAGAGGAATGTTTAATGCGTTATGGTGAGTTTCAAACGGACGTGCAGCAGCACCTCCTGGAATAGGCTGTAATATAGGTGTTTCTACCTCTAAATAATCTTCTGCGTTGAAAAAGCTACGCATGGCATTCATTATCTTAGTACGGGTAATGAATGTTTCTTTTACTCCTTCGTTTACAATTAAATCTACGTAACGCTGACGGTATCTTTGCTCTGGATCCGTAAATGCATCATGAACGTTCCCATCTGCATCAGTTTTTACAATAGGTAATGGACGCAAAGATTTACTTAACACAGTAAATCCAGTAACGTGAAGTGAAATCTCACCAACTTGTGTACGGAACGCATATCCAGTAACACCAATAAAATCACCAATATCTAGTAGCTTCTTGAAAACCACATTATACATGGTTTTATCATCGGTAGTACAAATTTCATCTCTATTAAAATAGAGTTGTATTCTTCCTTCCTTGTCCTTTATTTCTGCAAATGATGCCTTACCCATTACCCGCTTCGCCATAATACGACCAGCTAGTGTGATTTCTTTTAACTCACCTTCTTTCTCGAAAATGGTCTTTACTTGCTCAGAGTAATGTGTGGTTACATACTCTGCGGCAGGGTAGGGATTAATACCTAACTCCCGAAGTTTGTTCATAGCTTCTCTACGAACTACTTCTTGTTCTGATAATTGCGACATTGTTATTTGCTTAAATTAATGGCTGCAAAAGTAGCATTTCATACTAGAACTACTAGCAAGTTGTTTTGGGCAAATACTAAGCGTAAGAAAACAGTTAAATAGGCCCTTTTTAACCTCTTAAAAACAGGAAATAGTATGAGTTGCATTACTTTTTATTTTACGGGGTTAAGATGTGTTTGATGGTAACTATATTATTTAAGTGGTTTTATGATTTGCAACTCACATCGTAAATAGCTTAAAATCAGATAGTAACGATGAGGTGTTTTTGGTGAGAGGTACGCAGTGCCATACCTTTGTTCAGAAATCAAAAAACATAAAGACATGAAAAAGTTAATTTACACTACCGCTCTTTTTTCTTTGATGGCGATATTTACAGCCTGTGAAAAAAGCGAACCAATTACTGCATCAAAAACGGATTATTACTATTCTCTTAAGGGGCAAGCCCAGGTAAATTTGGATGTTCAGATTTATAGAGTGAACAACCAAGAAGAAGGGAGTTGTATTGGAACCTTTATCACCTGTTCAAATAAAGACTTTGATTATTTACTGGAAGTAGATCGCGGATTACCTTTTGATATTAGTTCCCTGGATAATTTGGACTCTTTAAAATTCAATATAGATGTCGAGTTTACTGGAATTAGCTACAACTGTAGCAATTCTTATAAAAAGCCTTCTGTTTATGGAAATGGAGAAATAGTAGAAATTCAACAATTGAATATTACACGTATTCAACAATTAGATTAATTAGTATTTTGGTTGAGGCTAGCTTAGTGCTAGCCTTAACTTTTCTATTTCTTTTTTAGAATTACCAATATATATTTCGCCATTATATAACGTTACCGGGCGTTTTAGAAAAGTATACTCATCTAGTATTAAGGCCCTATAATCAGATTCAGAAATGGTTACCCCTTTTAATTCTCGTACTCCAAATTGACGAGAACGTCTACTAAAGAGAGACTCGTAGCTTCCGCTAAGTTCTTTCATCTCATCTAATTCTTCGGGGCTTATTTGCTTACTTTTGATTTCTCGTAATTCAAAGTTGGTACCGAGTCCTAAATCTTTCATGATTTTTTTACTCGTATCGCACGTTTGAAGATAAAATACCGTGTTTTGCATGGTTGTAAATTTTAGAATGGCAAAGGTAAAAAGACAAAAGCAATCAAGTCCTATTAGGAGCTTAATGAGTCCAACAAAAATGGCTATCCCCATTATTATTGGGGTAGGTATTGCGGGCTATTTACTTTTTAGAGATCTAGATATTAAGGCGCTCTCTGCTATTGAATTAAACGGTAGAGTAATCATAATGCTTATTATAGCGCTTATTGCGGGTGCTTTGCGCGATGTGGGTTATATGTTTCGATTACGGACCCTTTCAGAAAAACAAATTTCTTGGAGAAATGTTTTTGACGATATTATGCTGTGGGAGTTTTCTTCGGCCATCACTCCATCGGTAGTTGGTGGATCGGGTGTGGCTATTTTTATCTTAAGTAAAGAAGGAATAAAAGTGGGTAGAAGCACGGCTATTGTTATGATAACCGCTTTTTTGGACGAGCTGTTTTATGTAGTTATGGTACCGCTGCTATTTGTTTTTGCCGGGAGCAATTTATTTCCAGACTCGGTACCACAAATGGATGTTATTGGCTATGAATTGGGTATAAAACAAGTGTTTTGGATTGGTTATGGATTTATGATATTTCTGATTAGCATTATTTTTTACGGGATTTTCATTAGCCCTGCTGGGTTTAAGAAATTATTAGTCTTTGTATTTCAATTACCTTTTCTTAAAAGATGGAATCAATCGGCTATTGAAACGGGTAATGAAGTAATCGCTACAAGTAAGGAACTGCGAGGTAAACCATTTATGTTTTGGTTAAAAACTTTTGGTTCAACCGCTCTATCATGGACTTCTCGATTTTTGGTAGCTAACTTTTTACTTATGGCTTTTACCGCCCTTTCCTTTGGTGAAAATGTATTGGTGCTTTCACGACAATTAATTATGTGGGTGATTATGTTGATTAGTCCTACACCTGGAAGTGCGGGTGTGGCGGAGTTAGCTTTTGGAAGTTTCTTGAGTGATTTTACACCCGTTGGTTTAGCTATAGTTCTTGCCGTATTGTGGAGATTGTTTACCTATTATCCGTATTTGTTTATTGGTGCAATTGTATTGCCTAATTGGATTCAGCGGGTTTATTTAAAGCGTAAATTGATAAAATTCAAAAAATAATTTAGGTTACCTCCTTACCTAGTAAAGGATGTTTTTTTATTAAAAGACACAGAAGTCCTTTAATAAAAATAACTATGTTTGCATTTCAAAACAAAAGGATGCAGCAATTTAAAGAAAGAACCGTAGCGGAAATCGTAATAGAAAACATTAAAACCGCGGATGTTTTTAAAAAACATGGAATTGATTTTTGTTGTGGAGGTCATGTAACGGTTGCTGCGGCTTGTAAAAGCAAGGGTTTAAAAGTAAAGGCCTTAGAAAAGGAAATTGATAAATCATTATCTCGAACTTCTAGGGTTAAAAATTTTGATAGCTGGGAGTTAGACGTGTTGATTGATTATATTGTTAAAATCCACCATAGCTACGTTACCAAGAATGTGAGTGTATTATTGGACTACACACAAAAAGTGGCGGAAGCGCATGGAGAACTTCATCCTGAAGTCATTCGAATTAAGAGTTTAACAAAGAGTTTGGTGGATGAGTTGATTCCCCATTTAAAAAAGGAAGAGCATATTTTATTCCCGTTAATTAAGCAGTTAATGGAAATCAAAGCAAACAATGAAAAAGTGAGTCGCATGGGTGTTCAAAGTCCTATTCATGTGATGCAAATGGAACATGAACTTGCGGGTGATATGATTATTGAAATAGCGTTATTAAGTCAAAATTTCACCCCACCAGAAGAAGCATGCAACACCTTTATAGCAATGTACGCGAAGTTAAAAGAGTTTCAAGATGATCTTTTTCAGCACATCCATTTAGAGAACAACATTCTGTTTCCTAAGGCTATCCTGTTAGAAGAAGAACTATCTTTGTAGGATGTTTTCAAAATCATGTAATTACGCTTTAAGAGCGAGTGTGTTTATTGCATGCAAGGCTACCAAAGATTCTAAACTTAGCATTAAAACTATAGCGGAAGAACTGGATATTCCCACGCCATATATGGGTAAGATTTTACAGAAGCTTACTAAAAATAATATAATCCAGTCGGTAAAAGGTCCAAATGGTGGATTTTACTTGAATAAAAATGGTGCCGATATCACCTTAATACACATTATTGAAGTACTGGATGGCCTGGAGTTTTTTACTTCTTGCGGACTTGGAATGAAAGAGTGTTCCGATACTCATCCTTGTCCGTTACATGATGATTATAAAGTTTTTAAGGATCACTTATGGGATTTATTTAAGCGTACAACCGTGGCAGATTTTGTAGGCTCAGTGCAAGGAGGGAGCTCTTTTATTAAGAACCTATCCTTTGGCCAGAAAGTTTAACTTTTTCACCTTTCCTTTGCTATAATTAAAACGATTTTTTTGATACTGACCTAAGTCATGATATTGTTACATGTGTTACATTACTTTTGATCTATTAAAAGACATCGAGGTCTTTAATTTATTAAACATTAAAACTAAAACTATGTTATCAAAAAGTCAGGCGAAATTATTTTTCCTTGGAGGGACAATAATTTTTTCACTTCTATTTTTAGGGTTATCGTACGACACGGTATCTAACAGGGTAGGAGATCAAACTCACGAAGAAAATATTACCGAAGCTGTTGTAGCTGGTAAACATTTGTGGGAATCAAATAACTGTATGGGTTGTCATACTATTTTAGGTGAAGGGGCATATTACGCACCAGAGTTAACTAAAGTAGTAGAGAGACGTGGTCCCGGTTACATCAAATCTGTTTTAATGGCTAAAGAATGGGCGCCAAACGGGAGAAAAATGGTGGGTTACCAAATGACCAATCAAGAAGCAGAAGACATGGTGGCATTTTTTACCTGGATTGGTGAAATGGATTTGAATGGCTTTCCTGCAAAACCAAAATACAAAATCGAAAAAATAGATTAATTACGGACTAAAAAAACACGTTGTAAAATGCGCTAAACGCAACTTCTATAACGCGTTAATTTTTAATATTAAACATTATGAAATTTAAAACACAAAAAATAGCATACTGGTTTTTCTTAGCCGCTTTGATGCTTTTTTCACTTCAAATAATTTACGGATTCATTATGGGATTCGCACATATGGGTTACGATGATTTACACGATGTGATTCCATTTAACGCAGCCAGAGCAACACATAACAACTTGTTGGTGGTTTGGTTATTATTAGGCTTCATGGGAGCTGCTTACTACATTATCCCAGAAGAAGCACAAACAGAAATATGGTCACCAAAACTGGCTTATGTTCAATTGATTGCCTTTTTACTAGTTGGAGTTACCGCAATTATTGGTTTCCATTTAAACTATTGGGAAGGCCGTAAATTTTTAGAAATACCTCGTCCGTTAGATTATCTAGTCGTTATTGATGTACTGGCATTTCTATTGAATATTTTAATGACATTATTCAAAGGAAAACGGCAAACAACAACCGCTTTGGTTTTAAGTATGGGGCTTCTTTTTGCTGCGCTACTTTACCTACCTGGAATGATGTGGTTTGATTCACAAACCTTAGATTCTTTTTACAGATGGTACGTAGTTCACCTTTGGGTGGAAGGCGTTTGGGAATTGATTATGGGTGGTATTTTAGCCTTTTTGTTAATCAAAATTACCGGTGTGGATCGTGAGGTTATCGAAAAATGGTTGTATGTAATTGTTGGCTTAACATTCCTTTCTGGAATTCTAGGTACGGGTCACCACTTCTATTACATTGGAGCTCCTTCGTACTGGTTATGGATTGGAGGAATCTTCTCTGCTTTAGAGCCATTAGCGTTCTTAGCTATGGCGTTATTTGCTATTAATATGTACCGAAAAGGGGAAAAGAAACATCCAAATAAAACCGCATTAAACTGGACATTAGGAACGGCAATTGTATCGTTTGTAGGTGCAGGATTATTAGGTGCTGCACATACTTTACCAAACGTAAATCTTTACACACACGGAACTTTAGTAACGGCAATGCACGGTCACATGGCTTTCTGGGGAGCTTACGGAATGATTGTATTCTCTATAATTGCTTACGCCATGCCTAATTTAACAGGGCGTAAATTGTACGACACACCAAGCACAAGATTGGCATTTTGGTTAACTACTATTGGTATGGTAGGTATGACCGCTGCTTTTGGTGCCGCAGGTGTAGCGCAAGTGTATATGGAAAGAATTATGGGAGTAGACTTCATGGAAACTCAAATTGAAATTCAACCGCATTTCTTAGTTCTTGTAGTTATGGCTTCTGTATTTTCTACCGGAGTTATCTATTACATTGTTAATTTCTTCAAGTACGGATTGCCTACGGATGAGGCGTTAATTGAAGATTAATAACTATTTATTGAGGGTAAAAAGGTTGGAAATGATTCGTTGTTTTCAACCTTTTTTATTCTTTGTATATTCTGTAAAATTCATCTAATTATTGAGTAACCTTTTTAGGTTTCATATTTTGTTTAAGTCTAGAATCTGAGTGAAAATGCAGAATTTGGGCAAAACATAAATCGCTAAATCAAATACCAATGGGACAACCATACTATAAAACTGTAGGCCACGAGGAAACCATTTTTGAACATACATTCAAAAACAAACTACCTCTATTATTAAAAGGCCCAACCGGAACAGGTAAATCTAGATTTGTAGAGTACATGGCTCACAAAATGGACAAACCTTTGTATACCGTTGCGTGTCATGAAGAAACATCTGCTACAGATTTAATTGGTAGATACATTATAAAAGGTGCTGAAACCGTTTGGATTGATGGACCAATGACTAAAGCAGTAAAAGAGGGAGCCATTTTGTATTTAGATGAAGTGGCCGAAGCGCGTCCAGATATTATTGTTGCGCTTCATTCACTTACAGATCACAGAAGAACATTATTTATTGATAAAACAGGAGAAACCATTAAAGCAGACGATTCGTTTATGCTTATCGCAACTTATAACCCAGGATATCAGAAAGGATTTAAAGAGTTAAAGCCAAGCACGCGTCAACGTTTTGTTTCGATGTCGTTTGTATACCCGGACCGAAAAATTGAAACCGAGATTTTAGTCAAAGAAACCGGTGTAGAGGACGAAATTGCCAAGAGATTGGTGATGATGGGAGAAAAAATAAGAAACCTTACAGAACTAGGTTTAGCAGAGACTGTTTCTACCCGTTTATTGGTTGATGCAGCTATTTTAATTAATAGCGGATTACCAAAACGTTTAGCATGTAATGTGGCTATAGCCGAACCTTTAACAGATGATGAAGATACGTTGGAGGCATTGAAAGACTTGATTAGTTTATCAATTTAAGCGTAAGAGTGCTCCCGATAATTATTGGGATGTAACCTTGGATGTAAATCAGGATTAAAGAACGTAAAAGAACCGAAAATTGGAATTAGACCAAGTTTTATTCAAAAGACTGCACAAGTTTTATACGCGCATTACCACTAAGGTGGATGAGCATGAAAATGCCCGTACGGTATATTTGGAACCGCTAAAACCTCGATTAACCATTTTATCGAGAGCACTTTCTGGATTGCAAAATGAAATTATCACCTCCGAACGTGAGGGTGGCTGGTCAGGATTGAAACTATATCTTCCAAAATCCATATCATTCTCTAATGACTTAGAAACCAATATTAATTTTTATGTCTTTAGAGTTTTGTACTTATCCGTACAGCAAAAACTACGCATAAACTGGACTTCCAACGAAGAGTATAAATTAAGTGAATCGCAAGAAGAAGCCGTAAAAGCTTCGGGTCAAGTACTGGAAGAATTATTTGAACAATATCCAGCGACCAAAGAAATTTTTGAAACTTTAAAAGGCGATTTAGAAAAGCACTATTCCCGTACAAAGAAAACCAATGATACCAGTTGGTTATTTGGAAGGTTTATGCGAATTAACCCGAAGGAATTTGAAGTAGATACTACCGCTCCAAAATCTAAAAAGAAGCTTATTGAAGAGGCGTTAATTACAACAGAATTGGATGCCAATCCGAGTGATGAGGTCACTACCGTAGGTATTGACAAAAGGCAAATAGAAGATAATGTAGTCACCAATAATTTTGAGAAAGTAGATACGGCATCAGAGTTTAACGGAACATTTAGAGATATGGATGGTGATGACACGTTAAGTGATGATGAGGATGCGATTAGAGAGTTGAATCTAAAACATACTGTTAGGGCGGATGATATTTCACATTCCGTATATAAAGCGGAGTTTGTAAACGCTACCTCATGTGTATATGTGGAGGCTGAAACAGAAAATGGGCAGTATTATCTTTATAATGAATGGAACTATAAAAAACGCGGATATAAAATCGATTTCTGTAAAGTGTTCCCTAAGTTTTTACGTGCGGACACCGATAATTACGCGAATAAAGTTTTACGTGATAACGTAAAAACTAAAAATGAACTTTTTAAGTTATTTGCGCAAGTTCATAATGAGTACGAGAAAGTGAATAAAGTGGTTTCGGGAGATGAAATTGACTTTGATGCCGTTACCGATGCGTTTGCAGATATCATTGGACAAAGAACCCCTTCCGATAGAATCTATACTTCTAAAAGAAAGCGGAAAAAAGATTTATCCGTTTTAATTCTAATGGACACCAGTCTTTCGTCTGACGGGTACACCAATAATGAACATGTACTTACCGTAGAAAAAAATGCGGTATTGTTATTTGGGGAAGTAATGTCGCAATACGATATCTCATTTCAAGTAGATACATTTTCATCACATACCAGAAATAACTGCGCTTACAATCATATTAAAACATTTGAGGAGAATTGGGCTAAAACGCGTAATAGGGTAGGTTCCATTCAAGCAGAAGGATATACCAGAATTGGATCTGCTTTACGTCATGCCGGCCACTTAATTGAGAAAGAATCTACCAAACAAAAATGGATTATTCTTTTATCAGATGGTAAACCAAATGATTATGATACGTATGAAGGTACATATGGTATTGAAGATGTTAAACGTGCCTTATTAGAATTAGAAAACAAACACATTCATGCATTCTCCTTAGCCATTGAGCATCAGGCCAAATATTACCTTCCGCAAATGTTTGGCCATAACAATTATAACATCTTACCTACCTCTTCGGATTTGCCTGTAGCCTTCAGTAAATTTTACCGGAGAATTTTAAATAGTTAGATATGTACTGATTAAAGTCAGATGTTTATTTTTATTTTATTGATTTTCAATACTTATGTAAATACCTTATGCTCGATATTTTTAATTTAGTGACCAAAACAAGCGAGCAATTGCTGAGTAAAGTTCTTTCCCGTAATAAAAGATAACGACATCTTTATTACCAAATTTAATAATAATTAATAGTAATAAAATTCTAAGAGTATGATTAAAAAGCACTTAATATTTGGAGCGGTGATAAGTTCATTAGCCCTCTTTAGTTGTTCTGGTAACAACGAAAATTCCAATGAGCAAAAAGCCCCTATAAACGCAGCAGACATTGTTGTTCAAGGAGAAATGGATGCAGAGTTAACTTCGCCTCCATTAGTACCTGCTCCGGTAGGAAACCGTGCCGCAAAGAAATTAAAGGTGAATATGGAAATCTTGGAGCAAGAAGGAACCATGACCGATGGTGTTAAATACATCTATTGGACTTTTGGAGGTTCTGTTCCGGGTAGTTTTATTAGAACGCGCGTGGGTGATGAGGTAGAGTTTACCCTTAGTAATCATCCGGATAATAAATTACCTCACAATATTGATTTACATGCTGTAACTGGTGCAGGTGGTGGTGCCGCTTCGTCATTTGTAGCTCCAGGTCATGAGGTTACATTCTCATTTAAAACTTTAAATCCTGGTATTTATGTATACCACTGTGCTACAGCGCCAGTAGGAATGCATATTGCGAATGGTATGTATGGGTTGATTTTAGTGGAGCCAGAAGGTGGGTTGCCAAAAGTGGATAAAGAATACTATGTTATGCAGGGTGATTTTTACACTAAAGGTGAAAACGGACAGCCAGGATTACAACCGTTTGATATGCAGAAAGCAGTGGATGAAGATGCTGATTATGTAGTGTTTAATGGAAAAGTTGGTGCTTTAACTGGCGATAATGCACTTACCGCTAAGGTAGGGGAGACCGTGCGTTTATTTGTAGGTAATGGTGGTCCAAACTTGGTTTCATCATTTCACGTAATTGGTGAGATTTTTGACAGAGTACATACGGAAGGCGGTTTACACGCTAACGAAAATGTGCAAACAACGCTTATTCCTGCAGGTGGTGCCACAATGGTTGAGTTTAAAGTAGACGTTCCTGGAACTTTTATTTTAGTGGATCACTCCATTTTCAGAGCGTTTAACAAAGGGGCGCTAGGAATGTTAAAAGTGGAAGGTGAAGCACAACCAAATCTTTATTCTGGAAAACAAACCGAAGGTATTTATAATCCTGAAGGAGGAACAATTCAAAATATGCCTGGTGAAGCGCCTGAACCATCTAAAGCTTCTACAACAGCAGAAAGAATTGCATTTGGAAAACAAATCTATACGCAAACATGTTTTGCTTGTCACCAAGCCGAAGGTCAAGGTATTGCTGGTGCATTTCCGCCACTTGCTAATTCTGATTATTTAAATGAAGATGTAGAAAGATCCATTGAAATTGTATTGAAAGGGAAAACAGGTGAAATAACCGTAAATGGAGATAAATACAATAGTATAATGACAGCTCAGACTTTAACAGATGAGGAAGTTGCCAACGTATTAACCTATGTATACAGCATGTGGGAAAATGATGGTGATGTGGTTACTCCAGAAATGGTGGCTAAAGTGAAAAATAAGCACTAATAAATGATTAAATATTTTATTTTTTGTAGTTTCATTCTGAACAGTTTGGTTGGATTTACTCAAGAAAAGAGTGAGATGAAAGAAATCCATGGGGGGACATTTGTCCCCCTTTATGGTTCAGATTCTTCTGAGGTTATTGTGGCACCTTTTTTACTAGATGTTTACCCAGTAACGAATAAGAAATACAAAGAATTTGTGGTCGAAAATGAGAAGTGGCGTAAGTCAAAAGTGATTCAGCTTTTTGCAGATGACAATTATTTATATAAGTGGTATTCTGACACCGAGTATCCTAAAAGTATGCTCGAAAACGCACCAATAACTAATATTTCATGGTATGCCGCAAAAGCATATTGCGCAGTTCAAGGCAAAAGATTACCCACCATGGATGAATGGGAGTTTGTGGCAATGGCAAGTGAGAGTCTAGCCAACGCTCAAACAGATAGCGTGTTTAATCAACGCATAATTGAAGGGTATGAGTTACCCAAAACATACGCTAAACCGGTTGGAAGTACGTTTAAAAATTATTGGGGAATTTATGATATGCATGGTTTGGTTTGGGAGTGGACAAATGATTTTAACTCGGTAATGATTACAGGAGAATCTAGGCAAGATGCGAGTTCTGAATCAACGCTTTTTTGCGGAAGTGCAGCAGTAAATGCGACAAACCTAATGAACTATGCGGCCTTTATGCGTTATGCTTTTAGAGGGAGTATTAAGGCCAATTATAATATCAGAACCTTAGGGTTTAGATGTGCAAGTAATGAGAGTGAAAAAGCCGATTAAAACAACCGGTTTTAAAAATAAAAATTGATGAAAAGAATAATTATACTTTGGTTGGCATTTTTGCCACTTGTATTTACAATATCTTGCAATTCAGATGTTACGGAGTCAAAATCACAAGAAACGTATCAATGCCCAATGAAATGTGAGGGAGACAAAATCTATATTGAAGAAGGTAGCTGCCCGGTATGTAAAATGGATTTGAAACCCGTTGCCGATGCACCCGTTCTTGCAGATGAAATTTCTGAATTATCAATATTTAATCTAACCTCAAATTGGACGGACCAAAACAACCGTACCATCGAGTTAAAAGAATTAAAGGGGGACGTTTTAGTAGTTGTGATGATTTACACTTCTTGTAAAGCGGCTTGTCCAAGATTAGTGGCTGATATGCGAAATATCAGAAAAGAAGTAGGTGAAAGGGATAACGTGAATTATGTCCTCGTAAGTATTGACCCAAAAACAGATACTCCAGCCCGCTTAAAAGAATTTTCGATAGAAAACTTCATGGATGATGAACATTGGACGTTCTTAAACGGTTCAGAAGAAAACGTTCGTGAATTTGCTAACGTGTTGGCCATGAAATACAAATCCATAAGCCCACTAGACTTTTCACATTCCAACATTATTAGTGTGTTTAATGTAGGTGGTGAATTAGAATTTCAACAAGAAGGATTGGGAGTTGACAATAAAGAAATTGTTGCTTCTATTAATAAATTGGTGAAATAATAAATCAATTACCTGAGATTTATCCTGATTTTACCTTAGTTCGAAAGGGTAAGCTTGGGTTTCAAAAATATTAGATTATGAATGAAAAAGTAATGGTTTCTGAGGACTCCATTTATTACCCACCGGGTGGAATTTTAATTTGGATGATAATTATCCTTGAAATTTTCACCTTTATAGGAGCATCGCTTGTATTCATGTATTACCGAGGTATTTCTTGGGAAGAATTTGTAGCGTACCGTGAACATGTAAGCCCATTAATTGGGACTATTAATACAATAATACTTATTGTGAGTGGCTATTTCATGGCCAATTCCGTACACAAATTAAGAGCGAATAATCACAAAGCAGCAGCATCACAAATTCTTTGGGGACTATTACTAGGAGTGCTTTTTCTGATTGTAAAAGGAAGTGAGTATTATTTTAAACTTGACGCTGGATTAGGGCTAGGTTTCAATACGTTTTTTACTTTTTACTGGTTAATGACAGGCTTTCACTTTATTCATGTGCTTTTTGGAGTGGGTATATTGACCTACATGTACCGAGCGGTGAAAAAAAGTGAATACAATTCTGAGAACATGCTTGATGTAGAATCAAGCGCTACCTATTGGCATATGTGTGATTTAATTTGGATATTAATTTTTCCTGTTCTTTATTTAATTTAATAGTTATGAGTGAGTTAAAAAAGAATACGATAATGTTAGTTGTGCTAGTAACACTCATTATTTTGAATTATGTTTTCGCTGAAAACGGAATGCATAATGCGGTTTATTTTATTGTAGTGGTAAGTGCAATTAAATTTATAGGTGTGGTTTTTCAATTTATTGAAGCCAAACATGCACACTCGGCCTGGAAAGCATTAAGCTTTGTATTTGTGGCTATTTACCTGATTGGAGTTTTGGTACTGTATTAGTTTAAAATCAAAATTGTATTTTCTTATCTTTACTTTCTCATAGCCGTGGTATATGATTTTTCATCCCATGTAACTTTTCTAGCTTTCATTACACTAACCTTGTAAGAACACAGTTTAACGTGTTATTAATGACAAATCAAGACCAACAAATATATTTTTTAAAGCTATACAAGCCTATTCATGAAAGGTTTGAGCGTTTCTGCAGGGCGCGGGTGTATGGTAATATGGAATATAAAGATTTGATGAACGAATCTTTGTTGGTGGCTTTTCAAAAGGTGGAAACACTAAAAGAGGAAACCGCTTTTTTGTCTTTTTTAATCGGAATAAGTGTTCGCTTATTAGCTAATAATCATAAAAAAAAGAAAGAAGAATTTTATCCGCAGCATCCAAATTTTGATGTGGAAGATCATTCTTTAGATCCATCGGCTAAAGCCGATGTTCACTTTCTTTATGAAGCTTTGGGTCTGTTGCCAGATGACCAAAGAGAATGCATCATTTTGTTTGAAATATCCGGATTTTCAATAAAAGAAGTGATGCAAATTCAAGGCGTTTCTGAGTCGGCTGTGAAACAGCGATTAAGAAGAGGACGAATTAGATTAACTGAAATTTTAACGTTTGAATCAAAACATAAAACAACGGAGGTGAAATATGGAAATGGATAATAATCAAAAACTAGACGATTTGTTTAATCAAGCCAGAACAGAGTCTCCTAAAGTTTCTTTTGAAGAAGTGGAACACTCATTTCTAAAAAGCACAAACGGAATTTCTTCAAGTGGATCTTCTACAGGCACGTCACATGTATTTACTTTTAAAACGTGGACAATTATGTTAAGCACACTGATTACAATGGCCTTAAGCGCCTATTTTATTTCCGGAAATGTAGAAGAAGATAAAACACAAAAACTTAGCGCTCAAGAGCAAGTTCTTATTGAAATGAAGGCCTTAGAAGGAAGTCTTTTGCTTCCAGAAGAAGCATGGGATGATGAGAATCCAGAAGTTTCAAATCAACAATACGAACCAATATTTCCTGCACAGCAGCGAATAGAAGAAACCGTTAAACCGGAAGTTGTAGCGGTAGAAAAATTGGATCCTACACTTATGGTTTTGGTGGATACGACCAAAAATGAAGAGGCGTATAGATTCCCTATTCTTACGGAAGATGAAAAGAAATCAAATGCAAAGCTTAAGGCTAAAATGATTAAGCAATTAATTAAAAGAGATAAAAAGAAGTACGCTTACATTCCCTCAGGCACTTCTGAATTGGACGGACAAAATGTTTCGGTAAGACCTTTTCATATGCAAAACACAGAGGTTTCAAATCTTGAATACCGCATCTTTTTGTTTGATTTATTGGAGCAAGGGGAACAAACAAAATTTTTAAAAGCCAAACCAGACCAGAATAATTGGTTGGACGAAAATGGGCTTAATGCATCTATGGCCGAGTTCTATTTTTCTCACCCAGCATATGATAATTACCCGGTAAATAACATCAGCCGTGAAGGCGTAGAAATGTATTGCATATGGCTTACGGAACAAGCAAATATGGTTTTAAAAGCTAAAAATAAACCTTTGATTAACGATGTTAGGTTACCTTCAAATACAGAGTGGATTTATGCTGCCAAAGGCGGAATGAAAAAATTAGCATACCCATGGGGAGGCCCATATGCACGTAATGCTCAAGGGTGTTATTTAGCCAATTTCTCGCCTGAAGGCCAAGCTTCGAACGAAGATGGAATTGACATAACGGCACCAGTTTCATCTTATTCTCCGAATGATTATGGGCTTTACTGCATGAGTGGAAACATGGCTGAAATGGTGTATTACAAAAATGACAAGAGTCAACCCGGAACACGTGGTGGAAGTTGGACCAGCTCTGTGCAAGAAATACAGATTGAAGGCGCTGATAAATTCAAAGGAATTACCACGCCTAACGTGAGTATTGGGTTTAGAGTGGTTATTTCATATGGTATAGTTGGAGTAGCGGGCATTAAAAATATGAAGTAGAATTGTAACCTCAATAAGTTATGCATTAAAGCGCAATTGTAATTCAGTTACAATTGCGCTTTGTTTTTTTGAACCTTCATATAAGCTTCCACCGCTTTTTTAGTGGTGACCCAATTTCGGCCTTCTTTATGCGCATCAATTTTACCTTGACGCGCCAATAAACTCACATACTCTTGGCCATAAGGAATACTTGGATCCATGACAATATTAGTGATAGATTGGTAATCTTCATCTGTATCTGGTAGGGCGCTCAAATAAATATTTAAGGTGCGCTCAGATGCCTGACACATGAGCAACATCAATTTATGATAATTGCCCTTATTTGCTTGGTTGAGTGCATCGTAGTATTTCTTCCGGTCATTTTTTAAAATAATGACAGGCGGATAGCCTTTGCTCATTAGCATCAAATTCATAGCCAAACGAACGGTACGACCATTGCCATCAAAAAACGGATGAATCCATACTAACTTATGATGAAAAACGGTAGCCAACTCAATACTATTCAACTTTAATGGGTTGTTATTTACAAACGCAATAAGTTCATCAAATAACTCCGAAGCTTTGCGTGCATTGGGAGGAGTGAAATTTGCACCTGAAATACGTACCCCAGCATTTCTAATTCTACCGGCAGAATCATCTTCAATAGAACGAAGCACAAAACCATGCAGAGCTAATATATCGTGACCGGTTAGCTTATAATTTTTTTTAACTAATGTGTACAAATGATTAATAGCCGTTTCGTGATTTTTAGCTTCAAAATGCTCTCTTAAGGATTTGCCTTTAATGGTAATTCCTTCTTGCAATACCATTTGAGTTTCACGTAAACTAAGCGTGTTTCCTTCAATACTGTTGGAGTTATACGTCCATTCAATTTGTAGCGCTTCCTTAATTTTAGAAATAGCCGCTGTAGGTAAAGGTCTCGCTTTATTCAGAACAGCCACTTTATCTTCTAATCGTTTAAAAGTGGGTGTGAGCTCTTCTCTATATCCTACATCAATT
>CAXMPG010000101.1:0-11072 GCA_964195485.1 uncultured Desulfobacterales bacterium | reverse complement strand
GCACTTTCGGCATTCCATTTTAGGAAACCAAAGGTTTTGATGGTTGTAAAATTCATTTCTTTATCAGAATCTGTAGTTATGGAGATAGAAGACCCACAGCCGGCACCAATAACTAGTAAAGCAGCTACGGCAATTAACATTATTCTTTTCATAATCAAGCGTTTTATTAAGCGACTAATTTACTTATAATTTTTGGTTTACTTTACCTAAGATTTCAGCTTCTAGAACAAAAGCCATATCTTCAATTTCCTTCCCTTTTTTAAGCATTTCGCCTTTAAAGAATTCATCTTTTAAACCAGCTGCGTTAATTTTTACATTTAGAAAAGCTCCCATTACAGCGGTTCTAGCACATAAAGCACCAACAGCTGCATCAGATAATGAAGATTGAAGTCCTTTTTCAACCATAGCATTCATTACTTCCATAGAAGCTAAAGCGTTTTCCATAATATGCATGGGTACTTCCATGGCGTATTTGGTTGCATCTTCAATAGCTTGTGTACGGGATGTCTTTTCTTCATCCGAACTTTTAGGAAGTTTGAAGGCATCCATGATTTTATTAAAAGCATTAGTGTCTTCATCTACTAGAGCCAAAAGTCTTTCTTTAAAATAAGCCCCTTTTACAGCCCATTCAGAATACTCTTCCCAACGCTCATCCCAACCACGTTTATGCGCGGAAAGGTTAGCTACCATTGTACCTAAAGAAACACCCAAAGCACCCACATAAGCAGAAATTGAACCGCCACCTGGTGCAGGAGATTCACCTGCTGTTTCGTTAGCAAACTCTCTTAAATTCATATTTAAAAGTGGGGTAGAAGACGCATCTCTTAATACATACTCGATAATTTTTTCATTAGGGTTAAATGGTTTCAAGTCGTCTAAACCTAAAGATTTAACCGCAATTTTGATTTTTTCTTCTTCGCTACATCCTAGAGAGCGCTCTTGTTTAGTT
Source organism: uncultured Desulfobacterales bacterium (assembly GCA_964195485.1). Taxonomy (GTDB): domain Bacteria; phylum Bacteroidota; class Bacteroidia; order Flavobacteriales_G; family Salibacteraceae; genus CAJXZP01. The sequence goes on along the minus strand of CAXMPG010000101.1, from coordinate 10,123 downwards.
AAGAAGTAATCAGCCGCATCAAGCATCGCTTGTAACGGAATCAATCCAATAAGTTCAGAACCCGTAACTCTAATACCACGTTCTTGAGCAGCAGTTACCGTTTTATCAAACGCTTCATGTACCGATGTAATAGTAATATTAGTCAGGTTATATGAGATTTGTGCAATTCCATACTCATCAATGTACCAACCAATTCCTTTAACCGCTTTTAATTGCCCTGGAATTTTAACTGGTTCACCATTTTCATCTTTAATGATTTTTCCAGAAATCGAATCTCCTTCTCTTTTAATACGACCTGCTTCACGCATATCAAAAGCAATAGCGTTTGCTCTACGGGTAGAAGTAGTGTTTAGATTGATGTTGTAAGCCACCAAGAAATCTCTCGCTGAAATAGCGGTAACTCCCGATGCAACGACAGTTTTACTAAAATCACTTGGTCCAAAATCTGGTTTCCATTCTGGATTAGAAAGCTTTTCTTTTAATCCTTCATATTCCCCGGATCTACAGGTAGCTAGGTTCTTACGAACGTTTTGTTTAGCTGCATTTTCATAAAAGTACCCAGAGATACCTAAATCGTTTCCGACACGTTCGCCCAATTTATGCGCATATTTAGCTGTCTCTTCTAAGCTAATTCCTGAAATTGGCACTAACGGACAAACATCTGTAGCTCCAAAACGTGGATGTTCACCAGAATGCTGACTCATATCAATAAGCTCAGAAGCTTTTTTGATTAGTCTAAACGCAGCTTCAATTACAGCTTCTGGTTCACCTACAAAGGTGATTACGGTTCTGTTTGTCGCTGCGCCTGGATCTATATCTAATAGTTTCACACCATCTACGGCATCTACTACATGAGCAATTTCGTTAATTTTATCTATATCGCGTCCTTCACTAATGTTAGGTACACATTCTATGAGTTTTTTTGTCATTTGGCTGGCATTTAATATTCTTGGCAAATGTACGTTGATAGGGGATAATAGAATATGATATTTGGGGTTATTTGAATGGAATGGTTAACACATGAATTACAGTTTATTTTTGACCTTAACCGATGCTTTTTTATGATACGAAAAAAGAAAAAATAGTTCTATTCTTTAGTTTAGTAATTGCGTTAAAATATTTTCCATTTTACTCTAGCAAGCCTACTTATGCAACTCCAGGGTAGTGTTTTGTCCATTCATTAAGCTTCGATGTGAAAAATAGCACGTACCTAAACCACCATATATTTGAGAAATACTAACGGTTTGTAATCCGTTACCACGCGACATATTTATGCTGTTATTTGTATCTCCGTTACCTTTGAATTGATGAAATTTAAACATATCAGCTTTACTTAAAAAGGACGCATCTAACCATTTAGAAAACCATTCCTTACGTTGATTACGATTGGCTTCATCATACAAAGTAGCTGATGACCAAATATGGGGTGTTTTAAAATCTAGCGTTACATAATGCTTTGTTTTTCCATCCCAACGTATTTCTTCAATAGTTTGAAATTTAAGATTGAATTGTACCATAGTAAAGGGTTCAATTCCTTGTAAATCATAAACCAATCTAAAATCGCTTAATGATGAAAATTTGAATGCATCTAGCAATACAATTCCTCTGCTTAAACGATAAGGAGGGGTGTGCTTATGTTTTTGAAAAGCACCATTGAGTAAAACATTAATTCTACCCTCGGTACTTGCAGCAAGCCATGTTCCTCCAGCTTTTGGGTCTTGTGGGAAATATACATGCTCTTTCCCAATTTCTTTTGAAATAGGAAAGTTTGCTAACCCTCGGCTTATATGCTCGTCACGATTTGAAGTGATTATGACATTGTCTTTTTTCGGTATAAATGTTAACGTACACATTCGTCTTTATATCTTGTTTTGGAGGAAGCTATTCCTGATTTTTTGAAAATTAAATATACTGAATTTCTGTTTGTATTTCCATATAGCCCCTTGTTAAATGATGAATGGTAGGCTACTCCAAAATTAATGATAGAAATTATGGGTTATTAGGAAGTTAGATTGGTCGTTTCCAGTAAGGGAAAATGGCGTTAAAGTGGCTATTTTATTCACAATTGAACATTGATAATATCATCAGTATTGTTGTTCTGACTGAGATGTGCTCTGTAAATTTGATATATTATTAACTAAAATTTTTTATTATGAAAAAATCACTATTAATTTTAACTGCTTTATTTGGAGTGGCTTCTATTTCAAATGCGCAAGAAGAAACATTTAAGCCAGCTGCTGGAATGACCTCATTAGAAATCACTTTTGATCCAGGGGCTATTTTTAATGCTAGTAAGACAGGTAACATGTTTGGGTTGTCTTCTATTGGAGGATTAAATCAAGGTATTAAGTACAGAAACTGGATTAGCGAAACTGTTGCATATAGAGGAACTTTCCTTTTAGGTTTAAAAAACTCTAGTAATCCATATACGTTAACAAATTCTGCAGGAGAAGATGTAGATGCAAAGTCATCTAATTTTGAATGGGCTATTCAAATTAGACCAGGGGTAGAGCGTCATTTTGCAGGTACAAAAAGGTTATCACCTTACGTTGGTTCTGAATTAATTATTGGTTATGGTTCTAGCACATATAAAGAAGAGAGATTAGACGCTAGTGATGCTCTTGTGGAAGATGTATACAAAAACAATTCTCTTGCTGCTCCATGGACTTATGCGAATGGGTTTACTGGAGGTCTTGGATTAATTGCTGGTTTTGATTACTACATTGCTAAAGATTTGTATTTAGGATTAGAAATGAATTATGCTTTTATCTTTAATCAAGCAAATAAGATTAAAACTGAAATTAATGGACAGGATGCAGTAGAAACTAAACAAGGTTCAAATTGGTATTTTAATCCATCAACTGGAGCTAACATTAAATTAGGTTGGAATTTCTAATCTAAACAATTTTATAAGAGAAAGCACCGCGAAAGCGGTGTTTTTTTTTAACCTATAATTTTACCTGAACCTTATTTAAGCACAAATAAGCCAACAAAAGTCATTCTTAGAGCGCAACTTTTCTCACAGATATCCTGTAATTCATCCTGTAATTTTGAATCGAATTTTAAAGAAGGTTATTATGGATACTACGAATAAAGGTTTCGACACAAAATTAATTCACGCAGGTGATTATGAAGATGAATTTGGAAGTGCGGTTACTCCAATTTACCAAACGTCAACTTTTGCGTTTAAAAGTGCAGATCAAGGGGCTAAACGATTTAAAGGCGAAGAGAAAGGCTTTATTTATACCCGTTTAGGCAATCCTACAATTCAAGCTTTAGAAAACAAACTAGCACAACTAGAAAATGGTTTTGGAGGAATTGCTTTAGCTTCTGGAATGGCAGCGGTAACCACTATTTACACGGCACTATTAAAAATGGGGGATCATATGATTAGTTCTAACGCGGTTTACGGACCAAGTAGAGGGGTTATGGAGTCTGTATTTGCTGGTTTTGGCGTAGAATCTTCTTATGTGGATACGGCTAATTTAGAAAATATAAAAAATGCCATTAAACCAAATACTAAAATGCTGTATTTGGAAACTCCTGCAAACCCAACAATGACATTGACTGATATTGAAGCGGCTAGTGAGATAGCGCATAAACATAATATCTTGGTAGTAGTGGATAATACTTTTAGTAGTCCACACCTTCAAAAACCGCTAGACTTAGGGGCTGATGTCGTATTACATTCGTTAACAAAATTTATTAATGGTCACGCTGATATTGTGGGTGGTGCTTTAATTGTAAAAGATGAAGCCTTGTATCCAAAAGTTAGAAAAACTATGACGATGATGGGAGGGAACATGGATCCACATCAAGCGTATATGGTAAGTAGAGGAGTGAAAACACTTTCTATTAGAGTAGACCGCGCGCAAGAAAATGCAATGAAAGTGGCTACATTCTTGGAAAACCATCCAAAGGTAGACTGGGTTAAATATCCTGGATTAGACTCGTTTTCTCAAAAAGCATTAGCAAAAAAGCAAATGAGTGGTTTTGGTGCGATGATTAGCTTTAGTTTAAAGGGCGGTCATGATGCTGGGGTTACTATGATGAACAATGTTCATTTAGCTTTATTAGCCGTTTCCTTAGGAGGGGTAGAAACATTGATTCAACATCCTGCATCTATGACTCACGCTGGTATTAGTAAAGAAAGTAGGTTAGAAGCTGGTATCACAGATGGTCTTGTTCGATTTTCTGTAGGAATTGAAGATGTAGATGATATTATTGAAGATTTAGCTTTGGCATTGTATCAAGTGTAAATCAGCTATTTAAATTAATACTTTTATTTAAACCCATTGTTTCCAAGGAGATGATGGGTTTTGTGATTAAAATCACATTTATTGTTAAAAAAGGGCTCGGTTTTTGTTTTATATTCGGTTCATATTAAAACTTAAGAACTATGAAAAAAGTATGTACTACACTCTTTGCCCTAATTATGATTATTTCGGCATCATTTATTAATCCTGTAAACGCTCAATCTCTTGAAACAGATGATATTATGATTGAGGTTTATTACGGGTTTCCAAATCTTTTTACCACAGTGTTAAAAAACACCTATGCAAATGACCCATCCATTCAGAGTGGCCTGGAAATTTCTGGGGTAGGTCCTATCGGATTTAGGGGAGAGTATATGGTAACCGATAAATTTGGTTTTGGTATCGATGTCAACTATTCCAATACGCGTTTACAATGGACAGAGGAATTTTCTGGGACGGTTTACAACTATGAATTAAATGCTCCTAGATTCAGAGTTATGGGTAAGTTTAATTTTCATTTTGCTTCTAGTGATGTCTTCGATGCATATAGTTCGGTAGGTGCAGGATATAATTCAGCTAAGATTACATTAAAAACCAATGACCCAAGTTATACGGATGAAGAGCAAGTAGCTTTGATCCCCATTGCTTTTAGGTTAGCTATTGGTGCAAGGTATTTCTTTACAGATAATATTGGAGCAAACCTCGAGTTTGGCCTTGGAGGAGGAGCACTTATGCATGTGGGGCTAAGTTACAAATTATAGAAAAATTTCATTAATTTATTTAAGGAACCGAAGAATAGTATTCTTCGGTTTTTTTATGCCTGAAAATTAATCCTTACATTTTCTTAAACCCAAACTTAATGCTTCGGCTAGGGTTAATTCCTTTATACCCGTTTTACACCTTTTTAAGGCGCTATGCGTATTTGAGGTATGGTATATTTTCGATTTTCCACATACCCAAACCATTTGTTTCATTGGAGTTGGAGTATGTTGCCAGCAATAACTATTGCTATCAACTACGCTTCTTGTACACTGGTTTCCTGATTTTGTCGTTGCTATGCAGGAATAGGTTGACGCAGTGCTTTTGGTCGTTTTTACTTTGATGGGTTTCCAAGACCAAAGTTCAGGGTCAGATTTTTGCTCTAAGATAATTTCTAAACTATCAGGTAAATTAGAATAGAAATCAATTCCAGTAAGTAGCTCAATAGAATCAATACTCACTATAAATTCGGTCAGTGGAAGGGAAGACGATTTGTTTTCTAATAGCAACCCAATAGCCTTTAATTCGGGTTCGTGATAATCTAAAACCACTTTGTAATAATACTGAGGTACCGGAATGGCGCCAATAGTGTCTATAAACGTGGTTAAAACGGGTCCAGTAACTACAAAAATCTGATGGTTTTCATAACCCCATGTCCGGACTTGGCTTTCTAGCTTTTTCCAGATCCCACGATTAAACCCCGGAACCTGCGGACTCATATTGGTCATGAAGAAACTTTCACTCATGGCTATTGAACTGAAAGCCATGCTCCCTGCCGGACAAAGATGTCCGCGGTCATAACCTGAATGTGCGTAAAATGGCTTTAATGTAATATCGTTTGTTTTTTTATCTTCTTTAAAGTTGTTTTCTCTAGGGTAATTCCCAAATGCGGTAGAATCAGTAATTTGATAGGCTACCCATTCGGCTTGTTTGAATTCTTTTAAATAGGACAGCGAATAAAAATGATGCCGAATTACATTTTGATTGATCCCCATTGGTGGTGAAATATCGATGTTATAGGATGTGAATCCACAAAGAATACCAATAAAAAGAACCAAAATACCGCATTTTATTTTCATAAAGCAAATATACTTAATGCGCTGTAATTATGGGTTTACAAGGACTTAAGATGGAGTTTTCGCTATCAAAAAGAGTTGTTTTTTTTCATGGTGCAAATTCTTTTATAAAAATTATTCAAATACGATTTACAACTAAAAACTTCGATTACTTTCGCAGCGCTTTTGGTTTCCGATTTCGGAATTAAAAGGGAATTCCGTGAAAATCGGAGACTGTTCCCGCAGCTGTAAGTTTCAAAGAACGCGTTGTAAGCGTTCAGTTTTTTCAAAAACAAACCACTGTTCTGTTGTATAGGATGGGAAGGATTTGAAAAATGAAATGAGTCAGAAGACCTGCCAGTAGCGAAACATTATTGCTTTCGGGATAAAAGCAAGGGTTCAAGTCTAACTGGCGTTCTGCTGGAATCTTGTGTCCTTCTGGCATCCCTAAAGATTTTATTTATTAATTAATTTAAAATTTTTAGGATGAAAAAAATTTACTTTTCAATCTTATCGGTAATTTTATTATCGATTGGCGCTCAAGCGCAAAACGTCACAAAAGGTGTCGTATTTACAACCGGTGGAAGCTTTGCAGCTCCTGGTAATCATGTTAAAATCTATGCAATGGAAACCGATAGTTTCGATACATGGGTTATTGATTCTATTCTAGGTGATTTTTCTAACAAGGTTGTTATGGAGTCCCATTTTGCATACGTTCATGTAGGACGAGCAGGAGGTAACCCTGCTGGAATGGACCGAATTTACAAGTATGATATCCTTACTAGTCAATCATCATCACCAATAGATTCTACATTAGAAATTTCTGGAATTCAAAGTTTTGAAATTTCTGGCGACAGAATTATTATTTCAAAAGGATATCCATCTAGCGCAAATTTTGTGGAAGTAGTTGACAAAAACAACTTGCAAACTAGCTTGTACAATGATGTTACAATTATGGGTAGTTGCGCAGGAATAGCTTTAATGGATAACAAAGCTTACATCGCATCAACCGATTTTGGCGCAAATGCAGGAGTAATTCATGTTATTGATTTGGGTTCAACTATCTCAAATGAGGGTTCTATTGTAATGGATACATTATCAACAGGAGCTTCACAGATTTACGCAGAAAATGGAATGGTTTATTTAACTAATAAAAGGTACCGTCCAGATTATTCTACCTGGTATGCAGGAGTTTCGGTACTAAATTTAACGGACTCTACTTTTACTACAGATACTACTGGATTAACTTCTGCTACTGGATTTGATTTTTACAATAGCATGATTTTAGGCGATTTTGGTGCACCAATAGAAACGTATGATGTGTCTACAGGTACTAGAAATGCATTGTTTACTGATTTTTGTACCGCAGCAAAAAAAGACCCTAACGGAAATTATTTTGCGGTTCAAAACACCGATTATTTCAGTGTGGGTAGTGTTACTATTTATAATGGAACAGGAACTGCAATGGGTACTGCAGATACCGATATTTCAGGAAGTGCATTATCGCTAGTCACTAATAATTTTCCAACAGCTGTGAATGATACCATTATAAATCCTGTTTTTTCTGGGGTTTTTCTAACCATTAACGCAATGGCAAATGATTATGACGTAGACGGGGAACCATTTCAAATAACCGAGATTATTACTCAACCAACCTACGGAATAGCAACGGTTGGAGCAGTTCAAATTTCATATGAAGCTACTACTGTGGATGTACCTGCTGATACTTTTTCATATATGATTACGGATATTTGGGGCGATTCTTCTATTGCGACAGTGTATTTGGATTTTATTACTGGTGTAGAGGAAATCAATTTATTTTCTACTTCAATTTACCCAAATCCAGCAAACAACGTTGTAAATATATCAGCTGAAAATGGAACTATTGAAAACATTCAAATCATTGATTTGAGTGGAAGAACAGTGATAGTGACCAATTCCAGTACTATGAATGAAATTATTAACGTAAGTGAACTAAATACGGGAGTTTACTTTGTGAAAGTTTCTATTAACGGAAATGTGGAAACACACCGTTTAATTATTCAATAAATTATATTTTGTAGCCAGCTCTTGGAGCTGGCTACTTTTTTTAATAGACACAAAATGCCAAATTTCAAATTTGTTTTAATCGCATTGATTTTTCTTGGGTCAGAGGTTCTAGGGCAAGGTCCATTTTCACCTGCGGCTGATTCAGTGAGTTCTAACGCCATTTACAAAGACTCTACAGCAATTGTAGGCTGGGTTAATAATGCGGTAATTACGAGAGGACTTCAGGATATTGCGTTAAGTAATGGCCCTTTGGCTACTGTGGGTAATGAACAATCGGTTTATGGTAAAGCAGATGGAAACGTAGTGAGTTTAGGCGATGGAGGTTCTGTTGTTATAAGTTTGTCTACTCCCTTATCCAATAAACCAAGTTACGACTTTGCAATCTTTGAAAATGGATTGTACGACATGGTAAATAAAGGTTATTTCTTAGAGTTAGCCTTCGTTGAGGTGAGTTCAAATGGAATGGATTTCTACCGATTTTCTAATCAATCTCTTACACCTACAGATACGCAATTAGGTACATTCGGAATTACAGACCCTACTAACATTGATGGTTTGGCAGGTAAATACACCGTTACCTATGGAACTCCATTTGATTTAGCCCTATTAGATACCGTTATTGGTTTGGATATCAATAACATTACGCATATTAAAATCATTGATGTGGTAGGTGCAATAAATCCTACCTATGCATCGTATGATAGCTATGGTAACGCTATTAACGACCCATACCCAACCAACTTTGCTTCGAGTGGATTTGATTTAGATGCTATTGCAATTTTAGATTCATCGTTTGCGACAAGCGTCCAAAATGTAAACCAATTAGATATTACGATTTACCCAAACCCTGCGAATGATATTATTCATATTTCAGGTAACAATTTTCAGAACAGTATTACCATTACCGATTTAAACGGAAGAGTGGTTATTCAAGATGATTCGTCTTCAAATACATTAGATATTTCAAATCTTGTTAAAGGAGTATATCTCATTAAAATAGAAAGTGATACAGGGTATTACTTCAATAAATTTATTAAGCTTTAATTATGCGTTTTAATCAAAGTGAATATTCAATAAAGCATCTGTTTGGATGCTTTTTGTGCTTTGTTTTGATAGCGTTTTCCGCAAACTTAACCGCTCAAAGAGCCGATTCTATAGAATTAAAATCGGTGGTAATCTCCGCGGAAAAACCCTCTGGGATTCCAGCTTTAAAATCGATTGCCTTAGATTCTGCCGTTTTAAGGATGACTGAGAGTTCTACCATCGGTACCATTCTAACTAACCATAGTTCTATAACCATTAAAGATTACGGTCCATCAGGGATTCAGACACTTTCATTTCGAGGTATGAGTGCATCTCACACCAAAATATATTTGAATGGCTTAGATATCAGTCCCGGTAGTTTAGGACAAAGTGATTTAAGTATTTTACCCTCCTTTTTATTTGATGGTGTAAGCTTAAAATTCGGAAACACCGCATTTACCGAAGGTCCCGGAGCCATTGGGGGTGGGGTAATGCTTCAATCCAAACCATCTTTAACTAATAATGGGTCTAGCGTAATTGCAGGAATTACCGTTGGAAGTTTTGGAAGCTATGGTGCTCGATTCCAATACGGATATAAAACCAATAAATTTCAAAGTATTACCCGATATATTTACCAGAAAGCCGAAAATAATTTTGAGTATAGAAATATTGCACAACCCGAAAGTCCCATGGTATCAATGGAACACTCAGATAAAATGCTAAACGGAATTAGTCAATCGTTCAAATACACTGTAAATAACAAAAATCAATTAACAACCCTGGTTTTAGGCTCGTTTACAGAGCGGAACTTACCGGGATTAATGACCGATACTAAAATTTCTACGCAATCTCAAAATGATAAGATGTGGAATACCCAATTAGGCTGGAATCATTACGGGAAAAAATCAAAATCTAATCTCGTTGCTGGCTACTCTTGGTCTTCGTTAAATTACGTTGATGACCAAGCAAATATTAATTCTA
>CAXMPG010000100.1:0-30194 GCA_964195485.1 uncultured Desulfobacterales bacterium | reverse complement strand
AAGTAATGGGTGTTATCTGGTCCAATATAGGTGGCAATCATATGATTATCTACAGAGGGAGTAGGAAGCTCGTTATACGTAAACGGGATATCATTCGTGCCAATCCAAGTAAGGTGAGATTTAATACCTGCATAATCCATTAATTGAGAAATGGTACTCGACATATCTTTACAGTCTCCATAGCGATTACTGCAAACAGATGCAGCGGAACGCGGAATAAAACCTCCGAAACCTGATTCGTAGGCTACGTACTTTATATTTTCTTGGGTCCATTCAAAAATGCGCTTTACACGATCTAATTCATCCGTGCTGCCCTCAATAATAGAATCTACAATAGCCTGAATCATTGGGTTGTTTTTATCTGCATTTAGCGTGTCTACAAACGTTTCGTACCACGCAAACAAATCATCCACATCTCTCAATACAGGAATTTGTTCCCCATCCTTCGTATAAGTGGCCACACGTGGTAAAACCTGAGGGGTGTAATAAATAATAGAAGGAGACCATTGCTCTGATTTAATCAGTGGGGCTTCGGTGACCACCCATTCGTAAATGGTTTTTCCTTTATCCTCGGTTTTTGAATAGCTAATAAAATCACGTTCAATTTGATATTGGGTAAACAGCATTTCTACACCCGCGTCTACAATTACGCGATACACTTGATGTTCAACTGGAAACGAACTTTGAAGTAAAGCACGGCCTAAAAAATGCGGATCGTTGGTAATTCGCTTATAGCTTAGTTCAGATTGCGCGCCAATTTGCAGTCCTTGATACGAAAAGCTGATAATTTTAGCGTCATCGTGGAATACATTTGATTCCATATCATCCGACTCGGTAAACGTTTTCGTTTTTATCTTTTTGTATTTGCTTCCAGTAGGAACCGATGTAGTGGCAACAATATCTTCAAACCTACTGAAACTAGAAAACGATAACTCCCGCTCTCTAAACAAGCCGGCATCTTTTGTGAGGTACATACGCTTGGTATGGTATAACTCATAAATAAGCAGTTCCCCCTTGCTTAGCTCAATATGAAGTTCTTCCACATCATCCAATATCACCATTTGAATTCCTGGATATTTATCTTGATACTTTTTTAACTCCATATCAGGTTGGGCAAACGCTACAAAAGCGAATGAGAATAGGAGGGTAGCGAATAATACTTTTTTCATATTTTTATTTAATCAATAAAACGCTATCGTAATAACTTAAGGTCTTAACCACTTTTCCAGCCTTGTAAATTTGGGTTGGACCATGTTTTACATCTAATAAATACATTTCTGTTTTAGTGAGTGCTCCAGTAGAATTGTAATGCTTAACAAGACCTTCTTTGTTTCCGTGTACATACGTTTCTTCTAGTTTCACTTTTCCGTTAGACCAATAGGTCGTTTTCATTCCTTCTGCAATATCATTTTGGTAAACAGATTTCATGAAAGTGGTACCGTTTTCATAATACTCTAGGTATTCTCCATTGAAATTTCCATTAGTTAATGAAAACTGCCTTGAAATTTTCCCGTTAGCGAAGTATGATTTACACTCACATGTTTCGTTCACGATAGGAATGATTTCTACGGGTTTTCCATCGGTACCTGTATAGGCATAGCCTACAATTTTACCAAAAAAGTAACTTCTAATATGTTGAAGTACGCCATTCCCATCATAGTAATACGCTAAACCATGAACTACACCATTTTCGTATGTTCTTTCGGTATCTTTTTCCCCGTTATCATGAAACCAAGTTCTCACCCCATGAATATCGCCATTTTTATACGTTTCAGTCAATAGTTTTTTACCGTTCTCATGGTAATATATCCAATCTCCGGTTTTATTCCCGTGAAAATATTCTCCAACCTTATTGACTTTACCATTTTGAAAATAGTTCGTCCATTTTCCGTTTTTAAGTCCGTTCCAGTAATTTCCTTCTCTAATTTTTTGACCATCTGTAAAATAATAGGCTGAAGGTCCGTGTTGAACTTTTCCTTTTTTCGTGAAAGTTCTAAGTGTTTCTCCTGTAAAATATTTTACGGTGAACAAAGCAGAGTCACCAGTGAAATCTAATTTTTGTATGGAAACACCGGTAGTATCAAATATTTCAAATCCAACACTCACACCTTCGTCATAGTAATCTATGATATCCAGTTTTCCAGCAACATCGTAATACTTCTGTGGACCAGTTCGCTTGCCCAGGGTGTAAAATAACTCATCTGAGATTGTACCGTCTGCTTCATATCTTACCCATAAGCCTTCTTGTTCATCATTTACGTAATATCCCTGTTCTGCCACCTGACCATGATCGTAATACTTAACATATAAGCCATTGGCTTCATCATCGTTATAGGAAGTAGTGGAGTATTTTCTACCCGATGAATAAAAACTTTTTGCTTTACCGTTTATTTGACCGTTAGAGTAAGTTGACTCCGAATCTAGCACGCCATTATGGTCGTAGAATTTCCAGATACCATTTTTACCTACGCCATCTGCTAAATAAACACCAACTGTTCTTTGCGTTCCGTCAGAGTAAAAGTTTTCGAACAAAAATTCTCCGCCTTTCTTTTTAGCTTCTTTTAGTAAAGAACCATCCCGGTGAAAAATTTGATAGGCAATCAGGTCTCCTTTTTTGTAGGTTAAAACCATATTCAGGTTTCCATTCTTATCGTATTCTCTATACTCTCCGTTTTTCTTTCCGTTCTCGTCATAGATTGCTACTGATTCTACCGTACCGTTTGGGTTGTATTCCTTTCTAGTGTTAATAGCAATATCCTCTTTGTATTCGCCTTCTACTTTTAGCGTTCCATCTTTGTACCATTGGGTAAGCTTGCCTTCTAGATCGCCATTAAGATACGTGTATTCTCCTTTTTTCTGACCGTTTCGGTAATACTCTATACCAGCACCTGAACGTTTCCCATCTAAGAATTCTACATCTTCAGAAATGACTCCGTTGTCATGGTATGATATGAATCTCCCGCTAATGTCGTCATCCGTATAATCTAATTTGTAATGTAAGATACCCGCATCATAGTAATATAGCGCAGGACCATTTAAATCACCGTCTTTATAGGTGATGTAATTACTCTTTACACCGGTATTATAAAAATGGGTAGATTTTCCATTAGAAGTACCACCTTCATAATTAGTCACTGATTTCAATATGCCATTTTCATAATACGAAGAATCCTTACCCGTCATTTCCCCATCTTCGTAATACTCAACTCCAGAGGAAAGTCCGTTAATGTGGAAATAATTCCATCTTCCCAAACGTTCTCCGTCCATATCATAATTACCCACAGCACTTAATCTACCTGCAGCGTAGTAATAATTGAATTTACCTACAGGTTCGCCATCAACGACTATTCCCATACCGGTTAAGGAAGCCGTGTTTCTCCAGTAATAATGCACTTTTTGCATTTTACCTTCATACATTTGGAAATTATCAGAGTGTTTCGCCTGCCATAAATCACCCGCGTAATCAGGAAATGCTTTAATTTTTTTAATGTTTTTATTCAATACATTTACAATTGATTGATTAGTTGTGCTTTGTAAAGAATAGTACATGTAGTCGTTAAATTTCTCATCTGCCATTACTTGCATAAAGAATGGAACGTAAAACGCATCCCAAAAACCTTCTCCTAGGTCTCTTTTCTGCAATTCTTGGAATAGTAAGTAGTTTTGTTTTACCAGAGGTAGACTTAGTTTGTTAGGCGTTTTGTACTTTTTATCCATTGCCGCCTTAGAAATAATCATTTCATCAATATCACTGTAATCATCCGTAGATAAGTCTAATCCTCTTGGCTCGCTATCATACTCATCAATCAAATAATCTTCATATTCAGATAAAAACTCTAAGTTTCCACTTGCTTTAATGAGTAAGAATGAATTGTAGCAAAGCATTGCCTTCGTGTATTGACCTTCTTCTTTAGCTAATTCGGCTAATTTGTAATGAGAATTGTAATGGTATGGGTTTAAACGAACCGACATCATTAAGTCGTTAGCGCTTTCTTGCCATTTCTCCATACGTTCATAGGTAATGGCTCTATTATAGTATAATCTATAGTGAGTAGGGTAGATTGCTATTCCTTCGGTATACGTTTTTATGGCGCTATCTCTATCCTCCAATTCATCATAAGCATTACCCATTAAGTTATAAAATTCGGGACTGCTATAATCTTCAAAGGTCAATTCCACTTTACTGATGTCAATAGATTTTTGATACTCTTTCATTGCGAAATAAGTAGTCGCTATTTCATATTGACTAGTATGGTAATTAGTATCTCCTTCTTGAACTTTATTGAAATATTTAAGTGCTGATTTATAATTCTCTTTATCATGGGCTTTGATGCCTTTTTCAATCGCATCGCCTGATGCCATATAAATAAGTTTGGTTTGAGAGTAGCTAAATAGTGTTAGGGTTAATAGAAATCCAGTTAACAGTGTTTTCATATACATGGTTGTATGATTTATAATTTTGGAGTTATAACGTCAATGATAAAAAATATTTTTGAGATATTTGTTTGAATTAATAAACGATTATAAAAATTAGTCCACGAGTTATGAATACACTTGTTTTAAAAGATATTTTGGGGAATACTGATATGTATCTCATTGATTTACTGCAAAAAGGGTATTTTGATAATCCATTGAAAGTGCTAGATGTTGGATGTGGATTAGGACGAAACATGACAATGTTGGCACGTTTAGGTCATGACTTAACCGGGTTTGATAGCAATGAAATAGTAATTTCAGAACTAAAAAGTCGATTTGAGACGGAAAAAGAACTAACCATTAGACCAACCATTGGAGTGGGGGAGTTGGGCGCCTTACCGTTAGAAGAAAAGCAATTCGACTTTGTTATATGCAATGCAGTATTACATTTTGCAAAGGATAAGGCGCATTTTGAATCTATGCTTTCTGATATGGTTAGGGTACTAAAGAGTGGAGGAGTCTTATTTGCCCGTTTTGTGAGTAGTCATACCCTCCAAAATGTAGGGCATAAATTCAATAAACAAATGGATATACCGGATGGGTCGGTGCGTTATGTAGTAGATTTTGAGTGGTTGAAAAAGGAGCTAATTCCTCGTTTAGGTTTAATCAATGTAGAGGCGTACAAAACCGTAAATATTGACCATAAAAGGAGCATGACAACCGTTATTTTACGCACCAAATAATATTTTGTAAGACATGTTAAACTTCTCTTATTTAAATATTTACAATTCTCTACTTAAATATAATTAAAGGGGTAAAATCATCTTCATGGCATTTGTTAACACATCGAATTACGACTTCTAAAATGTGCTTTATTTAAGGTCGTTTAAAGCTTATTTGGGTTATTATGAAGTCTATTGATAGTATTACAAGCTACTTGATTTATTTTAGCATTTATATTCGAATCATTGGCTACGGCAATTAATTACAATTTTGAGTACAGAATCATCAGATAAAGAAGCTAGTAAACAGATAATTACAACTGTTCCAATTTACCGTGCGAAATGGTTTAAGTGGGTTTTTAGCTTGTTTTCCATTGGACTTATAGTGGTTTTTGGGTTTGTACGATTTACCGAGTACTTTGCAGGAAACTTGTTAAAATCTCAAGTTTTAGACCATACGAAAGGAGAATACGCTATTGAATATGACCATTTAGCCATTAATTGGGGCACAACCCAGATTGCGTTATTTGATTTTGATTACAGAAAGGTTAATGATTCTGATAGCACGGATAATGAAATCCTTTTTGGGGCTGAAAGTGCTTTAATACAGTTAGATAACATCGTTGACATATATTTTGAGAAGTCGTTACATATTGGTAAAATAAGTATTGAATCTCCCATACTGTACATATCGCAAGTTCAGGCACCTCAAAACGAATCTAACTTCAGTCTAGAAACCGGTAACTTATACAAGGTTGTTCAGGGGTTCATCAACTCGTTTCAAGTAGATAATTTCGAACTAAACCATCTGCAGCTCAAATTATTAAAGAATTATGATGATACGCATCGACAACTGGTGGTAAATGATTTATCCTTAAAGGTTAGCAATTTTCATTTAGATTCTTCTGTGATTGAGTCAAGCAATGAAATTCTATTCTCTGAGTCGGTAGAAATAACCATAAAAAATCAAAACTTGAATGTAAATGATGGTATTCATGCATTACATTTTGACAGTTTAACACTCTCTACATTAACTAATAACCTTGAAGTGTATAGCTTGAAGTTTGATACCATACCAGGCGCTAAGGCTAAGCTTGAGACGGGAGAATTTAATCAGTACGCGTTAGACGTGCCATATACTGGAATAAAGGGAGTTGACTTCTTAAAAGCGTATCAAGAAAACATTCTTCATATTGACTCTATCATTTTTGAAACGCTTGAATTAGAAACTCATTTACAATCCGTTACACGTAAGGATAATGATATTCAAGTGGATACGACTGTGAATAATAGAATAATTGCCGTGCTACTGGGCATCTTTGATAAGATTGAGCTAAACCAGTTCAACATTAATAACGCCAAATTATTAGCCGATTATGGCCAACAGGAAACGGCAAGCATTGATGGTTTAAATATAGCGTTTACTAATTATGTGCTGGATTCTAGCGGTTTAGAGGCAATTTCGTATTACCCCAATTTTGAAGGGATGAAGCTAAGTATTGAACAACCCGAGTTTGATTTACCGAATGGGAACCGATTAAATGCTTCTTTACTACGTTTTTCAACGTATGACAGTTCGTTAGTGATTAAAAACGTTTTGCTTGTAGACCCAAAGAATAGGGGTGATTCTGGGACACAAATAAAAATTGACGAATTAGAAGTCACCGGAATTAAGCCGAAGCAAATCCTTGGAAAGAAGATAGTGATACTTCAGAATTTAAATATAAAACACCCTCAACTGCAAATATTTACGCAAGGTAACCAAAAGCGAAATATCACGGAAGAACTTTCGAAATTCATTCAGAAAAGCATTACTAAATACCGCGTTAATAAAATCAATATTACGGATGGAGAAGCAGAAATACTCGTTTCAAAAAATAAGAAAAGTCCGCATAAAGTAGGGCAGTTTAATATTGTATTGAATGACTTTACGCTTTCTGAAAGTAGTCTTAAACGTAAGCGATTTTTGCTTTCAAAAAATGCAAAACTTGATTTTGATGATGTGAAAATTTACATCCCTGAATTTCAGCATTATGTAGCGGCCAAAAAGCTCTATCTAAATAGTAGAAATGGAGCGTTATTAGCGAATGAATTATATGTGAGTCCAAGTATAAGAGATAGTAGTCTTTTGAAATTTATTGCCACTATTGAATTAGCTGGATTTAACACTTATGGTATTGATTTTCAGAATATTAAATCAATAGATAAAATAGATTTAAGTAAGCTTATTTTAACGGGTGCTAATGCAGAAATCAACTTTTTAAGTGCTGACACAACGACTAAAGCGAAGAATGCTAGTTCGGAATCATTTCTTACTAAGTTAGCGTCCATAGATTTAAACAATGTAAACGTGAGTAACGTTAATGTTTTGATACAGAGCAACGGGACTTCAGTCGCTAAGTTTTCTAAAGGTTATTTGCGATCCAAGCTATTGTCGGCACATCAAGCTAAGCTTAAAAATGGTAATCTGATGTTTATTACCGATTCTGTAAGCTATGGGCTGCAGCGTCTTTTTGCCCCTTTTGGAAAGCACAACCATTCGTTGACTGTGCAGAGTATTCAACGAAGTAAAGACTCCACGTTGAATATTAACGGATTGAGCATACGACCAATTCCGGGTAAGATAATTACTGATTCCTCTTTAAAGATTGTATCATTCGTTCCTCAAATAGTAATATCAGACTTTCATTTACTTGAGAATAGATTTACAGATTCTTTAATTCTAGGTAAAATTGAACTTACCAAACCAATGCTACGTCTAAATTTACCAATTTCAGACAGCGTAAAAAGTAAAGGGTTTAAACTGCCAAATAGTTTACCAGCGGGCTTTTTGAACGATGAATACGCTGCTTTAGGTGTAGAGGGCTTAGTGATTACGGATGGAAATATAACCGTGAATAAAGGCGACTTAAAAATAGGGGTACATCAATTAAATATGGATTCTAGAAACTGGGTAATCACTGATATAACCGATTGGGACCCTACTAAGTTCTTATGGGCAGATGATTTCAATATCAATTTACAACAATTAGATTATAACATTCCAGGTGTGGAAGACTGCCACCATATAGATAGTTTGAGTTACCGATTTTTAGATAATGAATTGAATGTTAGTGGCGTGTATTTTAATAATTGGAATTTATCTGGTAATCATAATTCTACCGCAATGAGTTTTTATGTTCCAAGTATAAAAATCTCAAAACCGGATATTTATCAATTTTTAACCGATTCGAACGTGGTGATTGATAAGATTGAAATGCATCATGGAAAGCTAGAAGCTGATATTTACGGTAAAAGTAAGAAAGGAACTAGGTTTTCATTACCTACTCAAATACCAGATGAAATTCAGGCATTTGACCGATTAGATATCCATGAAATTATGCTAGATGATATGGATATTCAAATGAGAATCCATTCAGAAAAGAACGTTTCGCCCCTAGAGATGGACCAGTTCTCTTTGAAAATTGATTCGTTTAGTATTCAACCGGGGCAAGTAGTAGATTCTAACAAATTGTTTTGGACGGATAACATTGAATTAAAGGTACAGAACATCTATACTACGCTTGATAATGGGTTGTATGAACTTGGGGCAGATGAGTTCAGTTTCTCCACTAAGAACGACACCTTAGGGGTGAAAGGAGTAACGTTTGTTCCTACTGTTGGTCGTTATGAGTATTCTTTACATAAAGGATTTCAAACGGATGTGTTTAATATAAGCTTGAAGGAGTTTAGTATCAGTAAGCTTAACTTTTTTGATTTATTGTATGAGAAGGAAGTTCATGGAAACATGATTAAGTTAGAATATCCTTCCATGTCTGTATTGAAAGATAAAAGAATGCCTGCAGGGCCTTATAAACACAAGGAAATCCTTCCTGAAATGTTTAAAAGGCTTCCTGTGCCAATTACTTTTGATAGCATTCTGGTTAATCAAATGAAAATCAGATATGAAGAATTTCCAGAAATGGGGAGGAAACCAGGGAATATCATGTTAACCCATATGGATATTAAAGCGCTGAATGTTACCAATGATACTGTAGAACTAAGGCAAGATTCTACTTTAATGATATTCATGGAAAGTAAATTACTGGACACGGCTGATTTGACCCTGTACCTAGAGTACAATATGTTAAGTCCGATTAATAATTTCAAAATGTCCAGTACCTTAGGGGCAATAGACGGTACATTACTAAACAGATACATTGAGCCTGCGCTATCAGCTAAAATAAATAGTGCAAATGTTTTCCGTATGGATATGAGCGTAATTGGTAACGATACTATGGCGGGTGGTAAAATGGGACTGTACTATGACGAGCTTAAATTTACATTGCTAAACCAAGAAACCCATAAGAATACAGGTTTTGGAAACCGGATGAAAAACATGATAGGGAACTCTATTGTGAAGACAAAAAACAAATATCATCCATTCAAAAGAAGAAGTTCTTTATATTTTGAGCGGATTACCGGTAAAGGTTGGATTAATTATTTAATAAAAATTGAACTAGCTGGGATAGCAAGTAGTGTTGGAATTAAGAATTTTGACAAGGATCTTAAGCAAGCTAATAAGGTGGTTTGGAAGGAGTTTGACAAGAACGATAAGGCGACTAGAAAAGCCAAAGCGAAGGCGGGAAAAAAGGCTAATAGACAGAAGCCTGACACCCCAGAATAACGTTTGAAAATAATTTCAAAAAATTAGTCATTTAATATCTCTCAAATATAGAATACTACTATATTTGCAGCCGCTTACAGAGAGGCCTGGTAGTTCAACTGAATAGAATACCACATTACGGCTGTGGCGGTTGCAGGTTTGAATCCTGCCCAGGTCACTAAAAGTTAAAAGCTCGATACATTTGTATCGAGCTTTTTTGTTTTTAAGCCGAGCCAAACGCCATGCGCTTGAGCGAAAGCTTAAAAACAAAAAAGTAGAAACACGCAGTGGTTCGAGCTTTTAAATGGTTTCCGATAGCTATCGGAATCGGAGCTGAAAGGATAACGAAGTAATCCATGTGACAATAAATCCGAATTGCCGAGCCAAACGCCATGCGTTTGAGAATAACCAGTCTCGTAGAGACGAAATATTTGTAGCCTAACTCGAATAGAAATTGATTTGAAGCTCCGTAGGTGCGGTATTTTTAGCTAAAAATGAATGGTGACTCTCCTAAGGAGCGCATTTTACGATTTGATGTTACTCTACAAATATTTCACTCCTCTGGAGTGAAATTCCCAGCATCCTCATAATCAGCCAAAGTATCGATATCCATAAAGGTCTGTTGGGGCTGTATTGAAATCGTATTTGAAAGATACTTTTTAATCACACTTTTCGCGCCTTCTTTGGTGTTGGCTATTAACGAATCAAAATAATACGCATCAAATAATACTGGAATCCCATTATTATGCGCGTACTTAGTGGCTACTATTTGGTTCTCTTCTTCCTCAAATTTATCAATTAAACCTTTTAGATACGTAGAATTCACCTGGGGTTGGTCGGCTAGTACGAATAAAATTCCCTTGTAGCTTTTGTCTATTAATTGCTGCGTAGCATAGGATATGGAGCTTCCTAAGTCGTTTTTCCAGTGCTTATTTTCTATAAACTGTACCGGAAGACTTTTATGGCGGTTATAGATTTCTTCATAATGTGCGCCCAAAACAACAAACACATTCTCCGTCTGAACTTGCAATACTTGTGCAATGGTATGTCCTAAAAGCGTGGTTTTACCCCAAGCTAGATTCTGTTTGGGTTGACCCATTCGCTTAGATTCACCTGCAGCAAGTACTACTATAGCTAATTTAAGAGGCTTAGTGCTCATTGGTCAGTTCACATGAGATGAGTGCTTGGGCGGTGCTGTTATCTCGTTTGATAGCGATGATTTGAGCTATTATAGAAACTGCGATTTCTTGAGGGGTGATAGCGTTGATGTCCAATCCAGCCGGACCGTGAACTTTGGTTAGAAACGCTTCGGTAGGTTCTATTGGTTGTTCTAGAAGTGCCGTAAACAATTGATCCATTCTTCTTTTAGAACCCAATACGCCAATGTATAAAGCCTCTGTGGCTTTTAAGTTGGTAAGGAAATTTAAGTCTTTCGCGAAATTATGCGACATCAATACAATGGCGGTTTGTTCATCCAGTATCAAGTCGTTTATTTCTTCTGGAGTTACATGGTGAATAGCTTTCGCACCCGGAAACTCATTAACAGATTTCATTTCCATTCCAGACGCAACCATTTCTACATGCCATCCCGTAAACGAAGCCATAGTGCACAATTGAATGGCATCGTGTTCTGTACCAACTATCAGTAGTTTAAATACTGGAGGGAGGGTTTGTTTGAATTTAGCTAAAGATGTATCGATACTTAATTCATTCCCCTGAAAAGGCGTGTTATTTAAAGAAAACACAGAGCCAATCTCCGCAGATAATCCTAATGAATGCGAGTAATACGAAGCAATCTCAAATGGTTTTCGTGAACTAATACAGTTGGAAAACGCATCTAAGAATTTCTGATTAGGTTGAAATGGTTCGATTAAAATGTACAGTAACCCTTCGCAACCTAATCTATATCTACCATCATAGGTCATCATTAAGGATAAGCCCTTTTCAAAAACGGCTTCCGCTTGTCGGTAAATCTCTTTTTCCACACAGCCTCCGCTAACTGCACCTGTCATTTGGCAGGTTTCCGACATCAACATACGTACACCCGGTTTGCGGTAAGAGGAGCCGTTTAAATCAACCACCGTAACTAGAACCGACTTTAGTCCTTGACTATGATTGACTTTAAAAGCCTCCATGATATGTGAAATCTCGTGCGTCATGTTTCTTAGAGTCTATGCGTTATTCGGTTTTTTAAAGTAATCAATGAACGGAATTTTAGTCACTCGTTTACCCGATGCCGCATAAATAGCGTTAGCAATCGCAGCGCCAATAGGAGGTAAGGCAGGTTCGCCTAATCCGGTAGGTGCAATATTATTTTTCACAAAGTGAATTTCAATATCGGGTGTTTCGTTCATTCTAATCATTCGGTAATTATTGAAATTACTCGATTGTGGAATGCCATTTTCAAAAGATAAATTTCCATACATTGCCGTTCCAATACCATCAATAATAGCGCCTTTTAGCTGATTAATAGCGCCTAACGGATTGACTACAATTCCACAATCAACAGCGCAATGCACTTTGGTGATCACGGGCATTCCGTCTACCATTTCTACATCAGCTACTTGAGCTACGTGGGTATTATGACAGAAATAAGAAGAAAAACCTTGAGAAGCCCCATTTGACGCATTTCCGTACCCTGATTTTTCAGTCACTAAATTTATTACTCCTTCTAATCTTTCGGCAGAGAACAATTGGCGGTCATCTGTATTACCTTTTACTTTTTGTAATAAGTCAATTTTAAGCTTTACTGGACTGATTTCTAAATGTGCCGCTACTTTATCAAAAAAGGAGTGTTCCGCTACCGCGGGAGAATTGGTATGTGGCGCTCTAAATGCTCCAGTGCTAATGTTACTCGGGTAACTGGCAATATCAACGCGGTAATTTTCAATAGATCCTGCGGGAAAGAAATTAGGAATCAAATCGTACATATTGTCCGAAATAGCTGCTTCCTTCACATGATATCCAGTAATCTTATTATCCTTAATCGCTACTTTCATATTGTACTTCACTGCTGGTCGGTAAGTGCCTGCGGTCATATCATCTTCACGAGAAAACACGACTTTAATAGGCATTTGAGACTTGTCAGATAATTCAGCGGCTTCTAAAGCAAAATCTCCGTACAAACGTCTACCAAAACCACCCCCCATACGGGTCATTTCTAGTGTGATATCGTTCATATCACGATTTAGTAAACCTGCCACGCGACTTGCAGTCCACTCTGGAGTTTGAATTGGCCCGATTAAACGAATACTTTCATCGGTAACATGCGCAAAGAAATTCATGGGTTCCATACAATTATGGGGAATGAATGGGGATTCGTATTCTTGCTCAACTATGTGGTCTGCTTCTTTAAATGCGGCATCTACATCACCATCATTTCGCATGGTGGTAAAGGTTTCACCTTTTAAAAAGCCAAACATCAAATCATTATGTTGTTTGGTACTTTCGCCAGGAGTTAGCTCAATCCATTCGGCTATTAAGGCATTTTTACCTTTCATGGCAGCCCAAGTATTCTTAGCTAAAACACCCACTTTGTTTCCGAAAGTAATCACGTCAATAACACCGGTTACTGCACGAGCTGCTGTATCATCCAATTTCTCTAATCCTTGTCCGAAACCCGGAGGTCTGAGTACCGATGCGTAAACCATTCCTTCTTCCTTGTAATCTAACCCGTACAAGGGTTTACCGGATATTATGTTATGAATATCAACATTAGAAATATCCTTACCAATAATGTTAAAATTTTCTGGTTCTTTTAGTTTAAGTCCTTCCGGAACATCCAGTTTAGCGGCTTCTATAGCCACATCACCATAACCCAAAGTTTCTCCTTTAGCATTCGTAATTACACCTTCTTTAGTAGTGCAACTTGATGGTTCTACGCTCCAACGTATGGCTGCAGCGTTAACTAGCATTTGACGCGCGGTGGCTCCCGTTTGTCTTAATGGGTCCCAAGCCTTTAGAATTCCTTCGCTACCACCGGCATATTGGTTCTTATAGTTTACTGAATCCCATTTACCCTGAACCACATTGACATCTTTCCATGCAATGTCTAATTCTTCTGCAATAAGCATTGGCATGGAGGTTTTTACACCTTGTCCAATTTCTGGATTAGGGGAGAAGATGGTTACTTTTCCACTTTTCGATATCTTAATGAACGCATTAAAATCATCGTAATTCAATTTTGATAGATCTTCTACTTCCAGTACGGTATCTGTATCACAAGAGGTAAAAAAATTAAAGCCAATCAACATTCCACCACCAACGAGGGCGGATGTTTTAATGAAAGACCTTCTGCTAAATCCTATGTTATCTTTATTGTCCATTGCTATCTATTAGGGGGTTACATATTATCTGCAGCAACAGCTACGGCTTTTTCAATATTATTATAAGCAGCGCAACGGCAAATATTTCCGCTCATTGCTGTTCTAATCTCTTGTTTACTAGGATGTGGGTTTTCATTTAGAAAAGAAGCAGCGGCCATAATTTGTCCGGATTGACAATAGCCACATTGCGGCACATCAACAGTTTTCCACGCTTCTTGAACCGGGTGATTATGGTTTTCTGAAAGACCTTCAATGGTCGTTATTTCTTCATCATCCAGTACAGACACAAGTAAAGTGCAGCTTTTAGTGGCCTTTCCGTTAATGTGAACCGTACAGGCACCACACTCACCAATCCCGCAACCATACTTAGTTCCAAGGTAATTAAGCTCGTCTCGTAAAACCCATAAAAGAGGGGTGTCCTCGTCAGCGTCTACCTGATGACTTTTTCCATTAATATTTAGCGTGTATTTACCCATAACTGTGATTTTGTTCAACGTTACTAAACTAACTCAAATTTAATAATCAAATAATAATCGATAAATTTAACTATCCACAGAACAAGTAATCTCACATTATTTTGATTTTAAGTTAGTTTAACGAAACTCTATATCCACTAGAGAAGAGATGGATGGTAACTTTTATAGTTTTTGAATCGTTATATCACTCTGATAGTAGAAATTTGTAGGTATGAAGAATTCATATTTCCTTGTGGTCCTTATCGCTTTCGGAATTTCTTCGTGTAAACCCAAGCAAACGGTTGTTGAGCAAGCGCCTAAAGCACCAATTGTAAAATTAATTCCTTTAGCTGATAGTGCTGTAGCCACCTATATAGAGCCATTAATTACGCATTTAGATTCTGATAATTACTGGATGGATGGTCATTTGGTGTTTTCTACTATGGTATTACCAGAAGCTTATAAAATGGGCCATTTCTATCCATTATGGAATAGTGAAAATAATAGAGATTTCGCTCTAAAGCAATTATCTCAAGCTTGGAAACATGGCCTTTTACCAGCGGATTATCACCTATTTGAATTAGTAAAGTATAACATAAGATACAATTCGTTAAGTGCTAATGAAAGAGCGAGTTATGATGTGTTATTAACAGATGCAATATTGCTCTATTCGTATCATTTAATACGTGGGAAGTTAGACCCAGAAACACTTTATAGTACCTGGAATTATACCGAACGTAAATTGCCAGAATCTACGGTAGACTCTTTGATAAGCGGGTTAGAAAATGAATCGCTCCACACGTATTTAACAGAGCTAGAACCCCATTCAGAAACCTATAAAAGCTTGCAAACTGAATTAATGAAATACCGCGCTTTGGTGGTGGAGGGCGGTTGGGAGCGGTTGGATTTTGATACCACTATACACCAAGGAGTTAGCCATCCAGTCATCCCTAAACTTAGGCAACGACTTGTTTCGGAGGGGTATATGAATACGAAGGAATGGGATTCTAGTCTGGTTTATGACCCGCTAACGGTTAAGGCGATTAAGCGATTCCAAAAACAACATGGCTTGTACTCGGATGGAATAATAGGTGTGACTACCCAAAAGGTTTTGAATCTAACTGCGGAGCATAAGTTAATGACATTGGTGACTAATATTGAGCGTTTTAAGTGGATGTCTATTGATCAATCGGAACCACACATTAAAGTCAATATTGCAGCCTTTAAATTACAATACGTTGATAGTGGAATGGTGACCTATTCCAGTAATGTAGTGGTGGGTAACACACGTAAGCAAACGCCTGTGTTTAAAGATAAAATGGAGAAAATAGTTTTAAATCCAACATGGACATTACCATACTCAATAGCCACCAGAGAGACCTTAAGAATGCTGCAAAGAGACTCGTTGTATTTGGTAAAACATAACATGATTTTATTAACGAATAGGGGCGATACCGTAACGGATAGTATAGTGGATTGGATGCAGTACCATAGCGGCCATTTCCCGTTCGTAGTAAGGCAATTACCTGGCCCTAGAAATGCTTTGGGACAAGTGAAATTCTTGTTTCCGAATAAATACGCCATTTACCTACATGATACGCCTTCCAAGTTTCTGTTTTGGAAGGAGGAACGCGCTTTTAGTCATGGATGTATCCGATTACAAAACCCGTTAGAATTTGCGCATTTTATTCTTAATAAACAAGATACCTTATGGACGATGGATAGTATACAGGTGATTCTAGATTCAAGTATGACGCAAGAAATTAAACTGGAAGATAAAATTCCGATTTACTTACTGTACCAAACATCAGGCGTAAATGCGGATAATGAAGTGTTTTTTTACCAAGATATTTATGGTAGAGATGAGAAAATTTATAGGAGATTGATGAATATACCCTTCGATACCATTTTGTAAAAAAGAAAATCATTCAGGGCGACATTTTTAGCTTTCGGCCCTTGGGCTTTCTTTCGTAAACCTTCGCTAGCCTTTGGTTCAGCTTATGGTATTACTATTATGGATTGATTTAAATTTAAATAGTTACTTGTAAAGTGACTTATATATACCCCCTAAAATGGCGTAATACATTTTACAAAATAAGCGATATCAACAAGATATTACATCTTTTTCTGTACCATAAAACCTATAAAATGGGTCGACTAAAATAATCAGAGGAACAATCAAACACCTTATTTTTGCGGCTACACATACTTGATGTAATTCAAGTAAAGGACAATCATATGAAGAAACAAATCAAGCTTATCTGGGATTTTAGAGGAAACGAATCGTTACCTATTGCAGAGCACCACCGTATTCACTTAGAGGAATTTGTTAAAAAGGAAGGTCTAGAATTGAACGAAACGGGCATTCATAAAATGTCTACGATGTATACCATTGCTTACATGATGGTTTCGGAAGCTCAAATGCCTATTGTACGTGATGCTTTGAAACCGCATAGAGGGGAGTTAATTACGCTAGACTAGTTTTCCTTTTTTATGGAGGCACAAATAGTACGGGAGATAAAACAGGCTACTGGAGCTAGTTCTGTTAAAGAATTAACGGTTATACAGTCGCTTTGGAGTGGGTACGGACAAATAGTGCGTTTAGAGTTAGATAATGGTGCGAAGGATAGTGTGATTCTCAAACACATTGATTTATCAGGAGTCGCCCATCACCCTAGAGGTTGGAATACCAGTAATTCTCATCAAAGAAAAGTTAAGTCGTATGAGGTAGAAACGCATTGGTATGAAAGCTATCAAAATGAATCTGCGTCCTATA
This sequence comes from uncultured Desulfobacterales bacterium, assembly GCA_964195485.1. Classification (GTDB taxonomy): domain Bacteria; phylum Bacteroidota; class Bacteroidia; order Flavobacteriales_G; family Salibacteraceae; genus CAJXZP01. The sequence goes on along the minus strand of CAXMPG010000100.1, from coordinate 12,855 downwards.
AAATTCCAGAATCCATTTTAACTAAGTCTTTTGATAACAGTCACATTATTTTAATGGAAGACTTGGATTTATCTGGCTTTCCAGTGCGGAAAAACGATTTAAACCTTAATGAAGTAAAAGTCTGTTTACAATGGCTCGCGCGACTTCACGGTGCACATCTAAATCAAAATCCAACTGGGTTATGGCAGGAGGGAACCTATTGGCATTTAGCCACCAGATCGGATGAGTGGAAAGCCATGGGAGAATCGCCCTTAAAGAAACACGCTCAACGTATTAGCGATGAATTGCGTCAATGTAATTTTTCAACCATTCTACATGGAGATGCCAAATTGGCTAACTTTTGTTTTTCTACAGATGGAAAAAAAGTAGCTGCAGTTGATTTTCAATATGTTGGTGGTGGTTGCGGAATGAAAGATGTGGCTTATTTTCTAGGAAGTTGCATTACGGAAGAGGAATGTGAACTTTGGGAAGACGAGTTACTTCGATATTATTTTGAAGAATTAGAAGAATATATTACCGATAAATCACTTGAATTTAATGCGTTAGAACAGGAGTGGAGGCGACTATATTATTTCGCTTGGGCTGATTTTGAGCGCTTTTTATTGGGTTGGATGCCGACACATCAGAAATTGACGGGACATAGTAAGAGAATGGTAGAGAAGGTGATTGAAGAGTTTTAGTTTAGCCCTTAGTCAAAAGCTCCAGGCTAGTGATAAGAGTGGTTAGTGAATAGGGAAGAGTTTATACGTCTAATGGTTTATTCCGTAGAAGCAATTTCCTCTAGGAGGAAACTACTTGATTCTTTTTGATGGTTTGGTTTCATTCTTCCGTCAAACCCAATTTTATTTTGGAAGTTGAATAGTGATTTGAGTACCTCTATTTAATTCAGATTCGATACTAATAGAGGCTTTATGAAGGTCTATAATACGTTTAACTATACTTAGACCAATTCCAGTACCTTTTTCTCCTTTAGTGCCTCTAGTAGACTTTGTGTTACTTTTTTCTAGAATAGTATTTTTAACTTCTTCGAGCATTCCTTTGCCATAATCGGTTAATTTTAACGTCACATTAACCTCATCTTCCAGTGCTTCAATAGTGATATCGCCTCCGGGATGAGAGAATTTTATAGCATTGCTAAGTAAGTTGTGTAACGCATTCTTAAAAAATGGTTCATCAATGTTAACCAAAATACCTTCTGATATTTTTATATTTAATTGTAACTCTTTGTCTTTTATTGATTTACTATTTAAGACAGAAACATTATTCACCATTTCTAATAAATCAACATTAGAAACATCCAAGGTGATATACTCTTGGATGAAAACACCGTTTCTATCCGCCATTTTATCCGTTCAAAAGAGAAACTGTTTTCAAGTGTTTGATTCAAGGATTGAATCATTTCACGAAAAGTATCTGAAATAGACTTCCGAATAGCTGTACCCATTAATGGAAACAGCGCATCGGCTAAAGTTTTGGGATTGTTTTGGACACTATTAAAAATAGCCGTTTCTACCACTGGCAACAAAATAGTAGATAGCGCACTTTCGTCCGCTAAACTAATTTGAACTGCCTTTGGCAAAATCCGACCAATTTCTTCCGTGAAGGTATCTTTACTTTTTAGCCAAGAATGAAGTACCGCCAATTCACTTGGCGATAACCCCAGAATTAATTCCCGTAGCTCTTCTAAAGATTCATTTTGGTGGACAATATTTTCACTATCCTGCTGCATGAATTAGCTATTTGAATCCGATGGGTTAGATTCATTATCACCAGCAATATTGTAAGCTAAATCTGTTAACATCATCGCTAAAGTAGAGCGATCCACTTTTGAGGCTTGAAGTTGGTCACTGCTAGATTCCAGGTTGTTTTGTAAAGTGGTATTCAGCGCTGCAATTTGAGTACTTACCGTGTTACTTAAATCTAAAAGTTGTTGATTCGTATCTGAGAACTTTCTGAAATAGCATTTTTAAATTTCGTTAATGACTCTTCTAAAGCTTCTACTTCCGTAAGCATTTTACGATCACCTTTTTGACGGGCTTCGTCTGCTTCTTCTAATTTATTGTTTGCAATTTTAAGCTCGTTTTTGAAAAATGATTCCAATGATGTCATTCTGTTATCGGTCTCTGCTTTTTTCTCTGCAACAGATTGCGCTAATTTATCCTCCAGGTTTTTGAATCTTTTTTCATATTCACTCATGTTATTGCCAAATAGAATATCTCTAATTTTAGAAATATTTTCTATTTCGTTTGGAGCATTTTCTAGGCTTTCTATTTCACCGTTTTTCTTTGACATAATCTAGTTTCTTTGCAGATTCATTAATCATCAAAAACACATTTTTAATAAGTCTATCCTAAGTCTTATCCAAAAGAGTACTACTTAAAGAGTATTTATTCTTTTTTTTGCCCTTAAGAATACGACATTTAAAAGAATGGTATCAAAAACATAAACCAAAAAGCAGGTTCTAAAGTTTATTAAGGAATGAAAAGTAAAAGAAAATTTGGCTTAGCTCTTTCTGGAGGAGGTGTTAAGGGAGCTGTTCATGCAGGAATGATTCACTATTTCAATGAAATCAATTTCACACCTGACATCATTGCAGGTACAAGTACTGGGGCCATTGTAGGTTCTTTGTATGCTGCAGGTAGATCAGGACAAGACATTTTTGATTTTTTCTTAAACGAAAGACCTTATTCTAGAACTTTATGGTCTGGAAATAGGGGACTAATCAATACGCCCGTATTAGGTGAGGTTATTGCTAAACAGGCAAAGGTTCTTACGTTTGAAGAATTACAGATTCCATTAATTACTGCCGCTACCAATATGTTGACGGGAAAAGCAACGTACTTTTCTTCGGGTGATTTAATTAATGCTGTCCTAGCATCGGCAGCATTTCCAGGAGTATTTACACCTATTGAAATAAACGGTGAGTTGTATTCGGATGGCGGGTTACAGAATCATTTTCCAGCAGATATTATTCGACAGGAAGTGGATGTTTTAATTGGAATGCATTTGAGTCCCATTAAACCATTTACGATTAAAGACTTGGCATCCACTAAGGATGTATTGGCTAGAACGCTTGATATTCAGGGTTCTGAAGCGGAGTTTACTAAGCTTGAATTGTGTGAAATAGGAATGTGTCCGGAGGAATTATGTGATTACGGAACATTTGATTTCAATAAAGATAAAATGCAACAAATGTTCGACCTTGGATATGCTCAAATAAAGAAACACGAGAAGCAATTAATTCACCTAATAAATATCCCTAATGAATAACGGTAACTGTCCTTGTGGACGATTGAAACAGTATGTAGATTGTTGTCAACCCATTCATAATCATCTTAGAAAAGCGGAAACTGCAGAGGATTTAATGCGTTCTAGGTATGTGGCATTTACGCTAGCCAATGGTGATTACTTGTTGGAAAGCCACCATTCGGATACCCGAAACCCTAAGGATAAGCTTGTTATTCAAAACTGGGCAAAATCTGTTCATTGGTTAAAGCTAGAGGTGTTAAATACGGAAGATGGACAGGTAAATGATGCTTTTGGTACCGTAGAATTTAAAGCCTTTTTCATGGAGAATGGAAAAATAGATGTGATTCATGAAAACTCCACCTTCAAAATAGAAAATAACCGTTGGGTATATTACGGAATCAAAATGCCTAATTAACCCTGATCAATGTTTGGTAGTGTTTGACAATCTGTGTTTCTAAACTTTTTCATTATATTGAAAATAAAGTAGTTAAATGTAATTTCAACCTAAATTGGAGTAGGAGGTTCCTAAAAACGTAATCTGTATTGGTGACTTAAATTCATTCTTCTCAGAACATTTATCATATCCTAATTTAGTATGCGAGCATACCTTTGTGAAGCATTAGTTTTATTATTAAAACGCGAATTATGAAAAAGTTAATCGTTTTATTCGTTACCGTAGTCTTGAGCATGAGCGCCTTCAGCCAAGTGATTACATTTAAGAAATACTATCAAAAAAGTTCTCCAGGAAGTCAACCAGAGTTGATTGACCAAAAAGTACGTACCATAGCGTTTATGGAAAACGTAGTGGTAGTCACCAATTTATTTGGATGTGAATACACCAGCGAATACCGAATTGTAGAAAAAATATCTAATAATAAGTACATTATAGCGTATGAAGGTCAAGAAGTGATTTTAATTTATTCTGCTGAAAATCAAATGCTTGTTGTTACGGTAGGAAAAGGTGTTATTGGCGAAAACAACATTCATTTATACGCGGAGTATTAAGGTTATGCGCCTTTTAAATTGCATGAAAACGTAACTAGCGTTCGTGTATTAACTATTAAACAGGCTATCGAAATACGTAGCATTAAATCTAGATTCAATTCTGGTATACTTAAATGACTGAGTCGTTAGGTTCGTTAAATAATGACTTTTGCATGGCTACGTCTTTGATAGTCTAAACGAAGTATTAATTCATAATTCGTTCCTTTAAAAGAGCAGCCTAGAGACCTAGATTATTACCAATTGCTACTTAAAGCTATAGATTCCCATCAATCCATAAACGGTACGTGTTGGCTTGTATTTACCATGTACATCTTGATCATATTGACCAAATGCTTTCAATTGCCAACGCTTATTTACCGTGTATTTGGCGCCTAAAACAAAACGATTGGATTGTTGCTCAAAATCATCACTCAAATTAAACGCTATTTCGTACGATGAATACCCGGACCATTTTTCCGTGATTTTTTTGGTAAGGGTTAGTTTATTTCTAAAAAAATCAATGCTTTCACCGGTGTAAGTAACCTGTGTATTTTGAAAGCGAGCACGGTATTTTATTTGTGTTTTTAGGGATTTAATTTTCAATTTGTACGACAGGTCAAAAGAGAATCGTTTCGTATTTCTGGTATTATTCCGAAACGAGAAACGATACATTGCCTTAATATTTAAACCTTTAGCGACATGGTAATTCAATCCGAGTTCATAAAGGTTTAACCGTAAACTGCCTAAACTTTCACTAATTCTGAATTGGTCTTCAAACTCCAACCTAAACTTTTTTGAAATCTCTTTTTTTAGGGTAATACCCGTCCAAACCTCGAAAAAATGCGGTTTTAAATTGGATTTATCTTGGGCTTTAAGGCCAGGAACTCCAAGAACAATAAGCAATAGTAAAAATATAAATCTTTGCTTCATTTAGTCTAAATAGTATCCATAAAATACAATGCGAAAGAGGAAGCTAATCCTACAATAAACGTGACAAGTGAGATTCGAATCAGTTTGTATTTTCTATTTAAAGTCAATCCTAAATAATAAATATCCTTAATCATGGAGCTATATAAATAGTCGCTATCATTCAACTTCTGAAGCATTCCCCATTCGTATTCTTTCACGGTCATATTATGGAAGTTACCGAAATATAGTAGGTTACCTTGCTTGTTGTTAATCTCTTCTTTTGTAAACCTACCTTGGGTTTTATTTGGAGCAATAGCCAGAACAGCAAAAGCCACAGATAAGAAGCTGGAGATAGCCAAAACGGTAATGGAAATGGAGAATGTAGTGGTATCGGTAGCTTGCAATCTAAATAGACCTCCAATTATTACCGTTAAAATAATGGAGTTCACCGTAATCATAATGTTCGCTTTCTTGTCTACCATTTCGTTTAACGTGTAATGGTTTTGCGAAGTGGTTCTAAAAAGTGTTTGAATTCCTCTAGAATCACGACCCTTTATAGATGTTAAGTTCTTACGTAACTCTTTAAGCTCATTGTCGTTGATATCTAATTCTTTCTTTAGAACGATTTCTTTTTGACGGTAAAAACGGGTTTGATCTTTCTCTAAACTTAAAATTAAAGCCACCACATTTGGCTCAATGTTTAATCGGGCAAAGTCTGATTGTGCTTTATAGTTTGAAAACGATTCAATTAGAGAGCTGTTATACTTCTTAATACTAATGGTGATATCCTTCAGTATGGTCTCTTTGTAATGGAGTTCAATGTGATTTTTACCATTCTTACCCAAAAAATCCATGATCAAAATATCATTGAATGTAATCGATAATTGGTCGGTTGGTCGTTCTGGAGAAAACACATTGGTTACAATATGCAAAATAGACTCGATTTCTTCTTTACTAAAAAGGGATTTCTCTAAAATTTCGGGAGCCAATAAATTTGCCGTTTCTTTATAGGACTTAAATACTTCTTCACGAGAAGCTTTGGTCACCGTCATTTCGTTGGAAATGTAAGTGTAAATCAAAATGGCGGTTTTTAAGCGTAAACACGCTTCCTCCGAAAGCATTTCTGAATCACATATTTTTTGTAAGTTCTTATTTGAACGATCTACAAAGTTCAAATTATGGTACAGAATGGATTCTGAATTCTCCATAATTTGCTCCAGCACCAATAGTTTTATGCGTTTATGATTTTCCATTACTTACCTAATCTGGTACTTTTTACGATTACTTTTATCCGTACGTTCAAACTCCCTTTTGAGTCGATTGAGGTTAATCTTCCATTCCATGCTACTTTCTGGAACACCTCTTCTAGATATTAGATATGGTATTTCATTTTCAATGTTTTCGGATAGCTCATCCACAATAACATTAAATAGGGCAGGAGAAAGTTTTTCATACCAATACTTTTGACGTTCTTCCACATGCGCTTTAAAACCAGGGTCTTGATTTAATAAAATTTGATAAATCTGTGAAATATGATCATCTAAATATTCCATTTGCGGAAGAATGGGTTTGTTAGTCCGTTCGGCAGCCCTATCTAAATCAAATAGTAGAAATCTAAATTTAGAACCATTCACACTATACGCCCGAGCGTTATTTCGCGGCCAATCTGTATTGCCGCTATGGTCTTGGAAAATAATGTAATCTACGAAATTATCAATATCCAAATTACTTTTTAAAGTCGCTACGTCTTCGTCTTTAATAGATTGAATAAAGGTCTTTGCGAGTACTTCATTTCCGTCTTTAAACTTCAATTTCTGATCGTCAATTTCCATTTTAATCATGGTAATAGCACTGGAATCTACGTCCAGTAAATGACTTAATGCTAAACGATCAACTTCTGTTCTTAAATTATGTAATCCGTAATACTCCGAATTAATAAACACATGTGCCGGTCGGCCATATTTTAATTCTAGGTCAAACCCTGCTCGAAGCGCTAATTCGCAATATGCCAAATCCTTGATCATTGTAATGCCGTAATCTTGACTAGAGTTTCGTAATCGTATATTTTGAAGGATTCCCAAATTATCATCATGGCCAATAACTTTAGGTGTAATGACTTTTAATTCCGTGTTGTTGAATTCGTTTTCAAATACAATTCCAATAGGTTTCATATCCATAGAAGCAGATCCAGCACCTTTGATTTCAATATTCGCATTATCTCGCACTAAAACTTCTTTAGTAGGTCCATATATGGTAACCAATGAGGAGACTTTTATACGCGCATTGAAATCTTTCATTAGGCGAGCCAAATCACTAGGATCAGCCTCAATATGAACCACTGGTAATAAGGTAGTCATTGTTTGTGGTTCCAAATCGTGTGTAACAGGAAGTTCTTCCTGTGTGGTGATTTTAGAACATGAAACGGTCAGTCCAATTAAAGATAGTAGAAACCACTTTCTCATAATACGTTATATTTTAAACCCAATGCCATTTGATGCTGAGGGTTAGTCACTAAATAATGATCGGATAGCGGTGTAAGTGCTATTGAATAATGGAAAAAGCCATCTAATTTATTCCAAATGGGGTAGTAGACTTCTCCTTGAAAAGAATACCGAAACAGATCAGAGGTTTGGGCAATAAAGTCGTCAAAATCTAAATTGTTTTCTAGGATGAATAAAGCGCCAACCACCACCTTAGATTCAAAATGATACAAACCACCTAAACCCAATAGAAGCCTATAGGTTTCGGTAGAGAATGGGGTCTGCTGAAAATCACCATTTGAAACTAAGTGTTTGAAACCTACGCGTGAGGTAATCTCGAAGTTACTTTCCTTTAAATGGTACCCATTAATTAGGTTAAACTGATAGCCATAATGTCCCTGCTGATTGACCACACTGTTACCGAGCTCCAAGGACCGAGTATTTGATCCAAAAGTGAACGCTCCATTAACCGCCAATGTATATTGCGCACTTAGCGGACTTAACCCACAGAGAAGCGCAATTATCAATATCGTTGTATAGCTAATAAGAGATTTCAAGTCTAAAAAATATGAAAATGTAATTATTTATTAATTTTATTCTGCAAATGTATTGATTTAATCAAATGATTAATATTTTTGTTTAAAATTATTTAGGCATTTATTTATACATTTTCTTTAGTTACTATTAGGGTTTTTAATGGTCTTGAAATTACATCAAAATAAAATGGAGAATTCAAAATCTAGCGTAAGTACGGAACAAAGCATAAAGGAAGCGGCAAAAAGGGTATTCCTTAAAAAGGGCTTTGCAGGTACAAAAACGCGCGATATTTCGGAAGAATCAGGAGAGAACCTCGCACTGATCAATTACTATTTTAGGAGTAAGAAAAATCTGTTTCAAATAGTGATGAAAGAGATTTTTATCGAGTTTTTAGAATCTAGTATTCCAGTATTTAACGATACCAATACGAGTATTCAGCAAAAACTAGAGTCTTTTGTTGACAGGCATTTGAATCTTTGTTTGAAACAACCCGACATGCCATTATTCGTAGTAAACGAAATCAATGGAAACTTAGATTGTATAGCAGATCCCGAAGAGCAAAAAAATGAGCGGGTTGAAAATACTGTTTTTCATCAACAATTGACATCCGAATATCCAGAAACCAATCCAGAGCATGTGTTATTGAATACCATTGGAATGACCGTATATCCATTTTTAGGACGTGCCATGATGTGTGGAATGCAAGGGGCAGATGATGCTAAGTTCTTAGCGTTTATTGAAGAACGTAGAAAAATGATTCCTATCTGGATTATGCGTATGCTTAATGGGACTTCAGATTAATTTAAGAAGTAATTTTCAATAGCCCTACTTAAAACCAAATTCGAATTATATCTGATTTATCCTGTTATAATACTATTAGACAAGTGTTTATGCTGTATCCATGCAAATAGGGCAATGATTGCAGCCACGGCTGAGATAAGCACAATTCCTGATATACTTATGTTCCATGGGCGAATAGCAATTAGTGCAATACTACCTAAAACCCATAGTACGTCTTGAATAATGATAAAATTCACCCAAATTGAATCGGTCGTTTTTTGAAGAGCTACAAAGCTGACTAATACCGCAAAAAACACTAATGCTATCGCCACTAATTGTAACCATAAGGCATCTGAAAACCCCATTAGCGTTGAAATGGTTGTTGGAAATAATAAAATGCTACTGGCACTTACTACGCTAAATCCGGCATTAATAAACAGTATTTTTTGTAAGGAGGTGTTTACTGTTTTCATAGCTCTTGGTTTTCTATACGCATTTTCAAACGCTGATTCATTAACTCAAACCCTTTGATTGTGCTGTTTTTCAACATATTAAAAACAATACCGGAGAGTAACCCAGTGAAATTTTCTCCGTGAATGAGTTTTGTTTCTTGGCCATTAATTGAACTAAGTTTAAAATAATGTTCCCCATCAAAAATTCCGGTAAGTCCAAGTTTTCCAACCCATCTGAATTCTTTATTGGATTGACAAACCAAAACGATGGGTGTAAATTTCATCGGGCTTTTCTCGGGTGGATGTATGGAAATGTTCAGTTTTTCTCCCACTTTCGGATTTCCAGAAATAGACGGAATAAAAGGGTTCCATTCTGAATATTTATCGAATTCCATTAAGGTTTGCCATACCTGATCAACGGGAGCGTTAACGATTACCTGAGTTTTTACTGTTTTCATAGTTGATTTATTAACTTCATTAGTGGATACAAAAGTAGGTGCAGGTTTCTGAGTTCTGATTTGGAGATGACGCCAATAAATAGACATTTCGCGCCAACTTGAATATTGATTACTTTTGAATTATGGCTTTTAACGGAAGATTTATAGTAAACCTGGCGCAATTTGCAGCTAATCAAGGTGCTTCGATTCATGAAGTATTGGGTGACTCTCCCAAAACAATAGCAGAGTTGTGTGAGGAGCAATGTAAAGTTACCAATGAAGAATATCAAGCCGTAATTGAACGCGCTATAACCCTTACGGGTGATGGCCATTTTGGATTGCATGCAGGTGAAAACCTCAATTTATCGGCAGCGGGGTTGATCGGACAAATCACACAAAACTGCCAAACTGTAAAACAAGCCATTCAGTATTGTTGTGATTTTGCCAATTTAGGATGTAGTGTATTGCCAATGAGTCTAGTAGAGGAATCTAATGGTTACAAAGTGGTGATTAACCCAGATATGGCTTGGGCAAAAACAAGCAAAACGGCCTATTTACAGACGGTGAATGGGGTGTTGGCATTTAGTATTCGTGAAATTGAATCGTTGATACTGGATAAAAAATCTGCTTTAAAAATTCATTTACCGTGGCCAAAACCAGTCGATAGCAGCGAATACAACCGAATCTTTAATACCGATGTCTATTTTGACCAATCGGAAATTGCTATTTATTTAGCTAAGAAACACGTGGAAAGCACGGTGATTAATGGCGATTATGATTTGTTGCGGATATTGGTTTCTCATGCCGAACAGAAAATACAGCAGTTAACCGCAGAAAACGGATTCTCAGAAATTGTGCGCCAATCGTTGGTGAAACTGATTAAACCCGAATTTCCAACTATTGACCAGGTGGCAGCCCATTTAAATATGAGCGCTAGAACGCTACAGCGGAAATTAAAACTAGAAGGTGTGAGCTTTCAGAAGATGCTGAATGAATTGCGAAATGAGCTGGCAATTAGCTATTTAAAACGAGATGATTTGAGCGTTAAGGAAATTTCGTACTTACTTAATTACTCTGAGCCGAGTACTTTTGTGCGGTCTTTTAAAAGCTGGTCGGGGAATACGCCAACCGCCTATCGAAAACAACTGGCAACGCCCATGTTTAAAAGTTAAAATGCTTTTTTATCCTGTAGGGATAATAGCGACTGTATGGAGATGAGCGACCTTTTCAGGCTCTTTATTTTCATTTAAACCAATCCAGTAAAGCCTAAAAATGCTAACGAAAGCAAGCCTGCTACTAATAAATTAATAGGTACACCTTTCATGCCTTCAGGGATATTAGCGAGCTCTAGATGTTCTCTAATGCTTGCGAATAGTATCAAAGCTAAACCAAAACCGATGGAATTGGCAATGGCAAAGAATACCGCTTTTAGTAAGCTTCCGTTTTCTAAACCTAAGGCTAATATGGCTACACCTAAAACCGCACAATTGGTGGTAATTAGCGGTAAGAATACACCTAAAGCTTGGTAGAGCGGGGGACTTACCTTTTTCAATATGATTTCAAGCATCTGTACCAATGAAGCGATTACCAAAATGAAAGTGATGGTCCGTAAATAATCTAACCCGGTAGGTATCAATACAAAATGATATAATAAGTACGTGGCTAATGTAGCGATGGTCATTACAAATAAAACGGCACCAGACATTCCAACAGAAGTAGAAACCTTATTAGAAACGCCTAAAAATGGGCAAATACCCAAAAACTGAGAGAGGACAATGTTATTGACAAAAACAGCTGCGATAAGTATGATGATATAATCCATGTTAGCTAATTTTAGACGTTAATTTATTGAAAACTACGGAGAGGTAAGCCAATGCGATAAAGGCTCCAGGGGGTAGAATGAAAACGATGAAGGTATTCGCGTTTTCCGATAGAAACCGAATATCAAATAAACTTCCGCTTCCTAGAATTTCCCGTACAGCGCCTAATGCGGTAAGTGCAATGGTGAATCCAATGCCCATACCTAGCGCATCTACAATAGAAGAATACAGGTTGTTTTTAGAAGCAAAAGCTTCTGCACGCCCGAGTATCAAACAGTTCACTACAATTAGTGGAATGAAAATTCCGAGTTGCTCGTATAGAAAAGGAATAAAAGCTTCAAGTACCATCTCTGTAATGGTTACAAATGAGGCAATTACGATGATAAATGCGGGAATCCGTACTTTACTTGGGATTTGAGTCTTTATTAAAGTCACGACTATATTGGACATTAATAAAACAAATAGGGTAGCGACACCCATGCCTAAACCATTGAAAGCAGAAGAGGTGACCCCTAAAGTGGGACACATTCCTAAAAGCATTACAAAAACGGGATTGTCTTTGATAATTCCTTTTAAGAAATTTTGTTTTTGATTCATTATTTCAGCCATGTCTTCTACTTCTTGTTATTTATAAAAACATCGTATGCTTGTTGTGTTGCTTCGCCAAAGGCACGCGTAGTAATGGTTGCACCGGTTAAAGCATCAATATCACCGCCATCTTTTTTGGCTTTTAAACTATACTCGGAAGGGTTTTGACCTCTAAATTGTTTTAAGAATTTTTCATCCTTTATTTTGGTTCCTAAACCTGGTGTTTCTTTTTGTTCCAGTACAGAAATGTTGTGGATACTGCCATCTGGAAGGAAACCTACCATAATCTTAATCAATCCACTAAACCCTTTTTGAGTCGTGCCAATGATTGCGGTGCCAGTGACATCGCCATTCATCGCACCTATATAAATTTCCGTACTATCTTTTACATCATCCAATTTGATGCGTTTTACTTCATTAACCACATCGTTAGTAAACTCTGGTAAGACTTGTTTCAGCGAATTTACCTTTCGTTCTAACTTCACTTTGGCTTTTGGTCCTTTGGTGATGTCATTTATAAAACCCAATGAGACTCCGGCTATCAATGTGATAATCAATAGTGAAAGTGTCATAGCGGTGAATGTTGACTCTTTTTTGCTCATGGTTATATAATTTGAGA
>CAXMPG010000099.1:0-22454 GCA_964195485.1 uncultured Desulfobacterales bacterium | reverse complement strand
CTTCTAAGCGGTCTAATTCTTTCGCTGTTTCATTATTCCAAATGGTTAACAGAGAATCAGAATTATCAGCAAAACAAGATGTTGATAATATACTCAATAACCCAATGGTGAATAGTGATTTTATTTGATTCATGTTTTGCTAAATATTTCTTTCTGCTTTGTTAATTGTTTTGACCCAAAGTATGTTTTCAAATAAAAATTTTATTTAAAAGTCATTCCCAAAAATTTCTAACTCGTTAGAGTATAACTCCAAAAGAATTGGCAATTTCATCAAGTCCAGATATAGATTAATTGATATTTATTATCCATAACTTGAACAAAATTTTACAAAATCCAAATTACCGTTGCTAGAGAATAAACGCCAGAACATGTTGAATTTTGGGAATCGAAATTTATAATCAACTTCGATTTAGTAGTAAAATATTTGTGTGTTATGGTTGGAATTAAAACTAATAAGAATTCCAAGGAATAGTAAAATATTGATATCGTTGATTGTAGCCAAATATTATGTATTTATATTAGAATAGCTAATATTATTACTATTATATAATGGAATAGTGAGGCAGCTATATCGAGTTAAATAAGAAATGATTTAAAAATCACAGTTTCTCAGTGACGCCAATAATTACCCCGAAGTCGCCATCTAATTGCTCCCAGTTTTGTTCGGGTAGATAGACTCTTGACACAAACCCATCCAAGTACGAAGCATTTTTACATCCTTTGTTTTTAAAGAAAGTAGCGAAATCATAAAAGTTTATCCGCTCTTTAGATATGGCGAATAGCACATTACCGTTTGAGAGAATCCCCACGCCATTTCTAATATATAGGTTTTTAGATCCTTTGATAAATTGCGTATGCATTTTACCATTGATAAGTAACATAGGCACCGATTGGGTGGTGTATTTAATGTCGGATGAAGAGTTATATTCCGATAAAGAAACAACCACAGCTTCGTTTTCTTGGGTGATGTAAAATATACCATTTGGTTGCATGTAGAAATTACCATAGGCATTCTGAACGGTGTTCATTTTCTTTTTAGAGATACCATTTTCAATAAAAAATCCCTTTGGGGAATGGTCTTTCAGATACATGCCACCATTCATGGCGAAAATGAGTTTTTGTTTGTTTTGTTTTAAATCGGAACCCAGGTTGTCGAAATTCAAATAGTTATTTCCAAACCCATCTTTCCAATACATTTTTAGCTCTTTGGTTTTAAGATTGACTTGATAGCTTAGAATATTGCTTGAGGTGTTTCCATTCTGGTTAAAGGAGTAAATGGTAAATAGGAATCCAATAAATAACAATAGATGAATTTTTTTCATTGTAGCCAAAGATTGTGATCATTAGTTGAAATTGCTAATGAGTTTGCTTTAGTTAAATTGGCTAGTGATAGCTTCACTCGGAGTGAAACTATCACTAAGCTTCAATTACTCACGTACAATAAATACCGGAATTTCAACTTTATGACGTACCGTATCAATGGTAGTTCCAAACAACATGTCCGCCCAAATTCCATGTCCGTGAGAACCTAGAACCAATAAGTCTGCACTAAACTTTGTGGTGATTTCAGGAATGGTCTTTTTCGGACTTCCGTAACCTAACTCAGTAGTGACATTATAACCTAATGCGGTAATTTGCTTTTTGTAATTAGCAATAAAAGCGGCATCTGCTTGTGTTTCGCTATCGTTTACATCATCACCAAAAACTCTAGCTACCACACTTTCTACAATATGAATTAATAGAATTTCGGTGTCTTTATTAGCAACGGTAAGTACATGCTGGATCACTTTGTTATCTACATCGCTAAAATCAACAGCAACCGCAATTCTATTATACTCTTTAGGGGCATTAATATCCAATAGTAATTGTTCTTGATGCATGGCTGATTCTCGTATTTGAGTGCGTTGTTTGAACATCGGTACAAAAGTGACATAAACCAATAGAGTTAGTGCAAACCCGCCAAAAATGATAAGCACAATAGACCATAAAATAGGACTTTCGGTTACGCTCATGAAGTTGGATGTTTCTTCAATAACCAACCAAATATTTAAGGCTACAATTATAGAAGCCGATAGCCAAGCGCCTAATTTAGTCCAAGGACCGATGGCAAAAACGCCCATTGTTTTTTTATCCGATACGTGATGAATTAACGGAATAACTGCGAAACCCAATTGTAAACTTAAAATTACCTGGCTTAAAATCAATAGCGTTCCAGTAGAGCCCTCTCCAAAAATAAGAATGACAATAACGGCTGGAACAATAGCAATTAATCGTGTGATTATTCTTCGAACCCAAGGTTGGAACCGAAGATTCAAATATCCTTCCATTACAATTTGTCCGGCTAATGTTCCAGTAAGCGTAGAGCTTTGTCCTGCCGCAATTAATGCCACTGCAAAAAGAATAGGCGCCCACTTAGTACCTAACATAGGTTCTAAGAATTTGTACGCATCTTCAATTTGGGAGACGTCATACATTCCGCTTTGATAAAAGGTAGCGGCAGCTAAAATCAATATAGCCGCATTCACAAAAAAGGCAAGATTTAAGGCAATGGTAGTATCAAAAATATTGAACCGTATGGCTTGTCGCATTCCTTTTTCGCTTTTATCGTAATTACGCGTTTGAACCAAAGAAGAATGTAGATACAAGTTATGTGGCATTACTGTAGCGCCAATAATACCAATAGCTATAAATAAAGCAGCGGTATTAGGAATAGAAGGAATAAAGCCTTCCATTACGGAAGGTAAGTGAGGTTGTGCAAATATCATTTCCGCAAAAAATGCACCTCCAATGACACCAATAAGCGCTAGAATAAAAGCTTCCATTTTACGGACTCCTTTATTAATTAAGAAGAGTAATAAAAAGGTATCGAATAAGGTTAAAACTACGCCATATAAAAGAGGAATGTCAAATAGTAAATTTAATCCAATAGCCATTCCAAGTACTTCTGCTAAATCAGTAGAAGCAATGGCAATTTCAGCAAGGATGTATAAGGAGAAATTAACAGGCTTTGGAAATTCTTCGCGTGAAGCTTGGGCTAAATCTCTTCCTCGAACAATTCCTAATCGAGCACTCAAGCTTTGTAAAAGCAATGCAATGATGTTACTCATTACTAAAACCCAAATTAGTTTGTACCCAAATTGTGCACCACCCGCAATATCGGTCGCCCAGTTTCCTGGATCCATATACCCTACGCTAATCAAATATGCAGGTCCCATGAAAGCGAATAGCTTACGGAACCAGCCCTTTTTGTTTCTGGCGTCAATGGATGAATGAATATCTTCTAACGAAGGTGTGATTTCTGACAAATGCTGTTATTTTTTGATGGTGCAAATAAATATAATTAGATTGGTCTAAAAAAATTTATGGCGCATTAGTTATTCTGATGCGCTTATAGATTTAATTAACAATAAAATAAATTTAGTTGCATATACACCTAAATTAATTCGGAGTATATTTGCCCGGATTTTAAGAAATGAATTTAGAGAACAGCATATTACCAAGTTTAGGAAGAACGGCTAAGGTTCTAGACCTAATGATAGAGGATAAACTTTATAAAGAAGGGATTCCTTTAAGTAAGTTGCAGTTTGTTTTCTTAAGAGTGATTTCTGGGAACAATGAACAACCTCAAAGCAACCTTGCTGAATTAACGGGTCGTGATAAAACTACGTTTACCCGAAACATCAAAACGTTAGAAAGAAAAGAGCTTGTAGTTAGAAAATCATCCAGTACGGATAAGCGAGTGAAATTAGTTTGCATTACTCCTAAAGGGAAAGAGTTTTTAGATAAAGCTATGCCGTTTATTTGTGATATGTTGGATGATGTGGAGGCGGAAATTTCTGAAGAGGAAAGAACCAAGTTTTTGGAGACATTAAATAAAGTGAGAAATAAACTTATTGAAGTAAGAACAAAAAATAATAGAGAATAATATGAGACCAATTATTACTAAGTTGATTGCTGTGTTAGTGTTAGCAGGAGGTTTTTTCTTAATGAAAGCGTTAACCAACAGTAAAAAGAAAAATAAGCCATCCACTGCGGTGTCTATTTCAAAAGCATTTGTCATGCAAGCGCAAAACGATACGGTTCCAATCAGTATTGTAGAAAACGGGAAGCTTTCTGCCAAGTATAAGATTGATTTGTTTGCGGAAGTTCAAGGTGTAATGCAAACGGCTTCAAAAGAATTTAAGCCAGGTGCTCGTTACAGTAAAGGAGAGGTTTTGGTAAGAATTAAAAGTGACGACTTTTATGCAAATCTTCAAGCGCAAAAAAGTGTGCTTCAAAATTTAATTACGAGTATGTTGCCTGATTTAAAACTAGATTATCCAGATGCATACCCACATTGGGATAACTACTTAAAGTCGTTTGATATGAGTAAGTCTATAGCTGACTTACCGGAACCACAGACTAACAAGGAGAAGTTTTTTATTACGGGTAGAAATATTTATACCACGTATTACAACACTAAAAATTTAGAAATTGTATTTCAAAAGTATTCGTTAACCGCCCCTTTTGATGGCATATTAACAGAGGCGCTAGTTACTCCAGGTTCATTGGTTAGAAATGGTCAGAAATTAGGCGAGTTTATTAATCCTTCGCAATACGAGTTGGAATTGGCGGTTAGTAAAACATTAATTCGTTCTATTAAAATAGGTCAAGAAGTAAGCGTTACAAACCCAGATAACGAATCAGAATCGTGGGTAGGTAAGATTTCTAGAATCAATGGAAAAATTGACCCAGCCACGCAAACCATTCAAATTTTCGTACTTCTTAACGGAGCTGATCTAAGGGAAGGGATGTATTTGGAAGCTAATATTTTTGGTCAAGAAAAATTGAATGCCCTTGAAATACCTAGAAATTTATTGGTTGATGGTTCTAATATTTACGTAGTGAACTCTGATTCTATATTGACGCTGGCAAGTGTTGAGGTGGCTCATAAGTCGCGAACCTCGGTAATTGTTCATGGCATTAAAAATAGTACATGGGTGTTGGCTAAGCCAATTCCTGGAGCGTATGCGGGTATGAAAGTGACTGTAGAACTAGAAGATTAAATCATGAGAAAGATTATTATTCATTTCATAAAATACCCCATTGTTGTTTCGGTAGTAATCCTAGGATTTGTGCTACTTGGAATAATGGGAGCCATGTCTTTAAAGTCTTCTTTTTTCCCTTTAAGCGAATCAAGAAACATTAACCTTACCATGAATTACCCTGGAGCATCTCCAGCCGAGATGGAAGAGGGTGTTGTGTTAAAAATTGAGGATAACCTAAAAGGGTTAGTTGGTATTGATCGGTTCACATCTACATCAAGTGAAAACGCGGCAACCATTCGGGTAGAAGTACTCAAAGGGTATGATGTTTCTGCCGTACTGGATGATATTAAAAATGCGGTGGATAAGGTGCCATCGTTTCCTATAGGAATGGAGCCACCCATTATTTCGAAAGAAGTTTTCAGAACAGAAGCGGTTTCATTTGTATTAAGTGGAGATGATATTTCGCTCAAAACGCTTAAAGAAATGGGTCGTGAAGTAGAGGCCGATATTCGAGGGACAGAGGGTATTTCACAAATTGAAATGTCGGGTTTTCCAGATGAAGAAATTGAAATTGCCGTAAGCGAAGACCAATTACGTTCTTTTAATCTTACGTTTCAAGAAGTTTCAAATGCGGTATCTGCCAGTAATATATTGTCATCGGGTGGATCCATTAAAACGCCAGAAGAAGAGTTTTTAATCCGGGTTAGAAATCGCTCGTATTACGGGGATGAGCTGGACTATATTGTGGTTAAAGCCTTAAGTAACGGAGATAAGGTTTACTTGAAAGATGTGGCTAACGTTAAGGATAAGTGGTCTGAAAACCCAAATCGTTCCTATTATAACAGTAAGCCATCTATTAATTTTCAGGTAAATACTACCAATAGCGAAGATTTAATTACGGTAGCTGAAAGTACTCTTAAATATATTGAAGAGTACAATAAGACCCATGACAATGTTTCTATAGACGTTACGCGTGATGCATCGCAAACTATTATTCAACGTACGGAATTACTGACTAAAAACGCAATTCAAGGAATGGCATTAGTGCTATTTTTCTTAGCGATGTTTTTAAAGCCAAGACTGGCTTTTTGGGTAGCGTTTGGATTACCTATTTCATTTTTAGGGATGTTCATTTTTGCCGGCTTTTTTGGGGTAACCATTAATGTGTTGTCGTTGTTCGGAATGATTATCGTAATTGGAATTCTGGTAGATGATGGAATTGTAATTGCCGAAAATATTTACCATCACCATGAAAAAGGAAAGACGCCTATTCAATCGGCTATTGATGGAACTATGGAAGTAATGCCCGCAATTGTGTCGGCTATTATGACTACGCTGGTAGCATTTTCTACCTTCTTCTTTTTAGACGGTAAAATTGGGGAGTTTTTTGGTGAAGTAGCCGTTATTGTATTACTTACATTAACGGTTTCTTTAGTAGAAGCCTTAATAATCTTACCATCACACGTAGCACATTCTAAAGCGTTAACGTCAAACCAAAAATCGTATTTCTTTAATGTTTGGGCAGATAAGTTTATGGATTTCATGCGTGAAAAACTGTATGACCCTTACCTAAGGTTCTTCTTGAAAAACAAATTGCTTGGTTTTGCCATTCCAATTGCATTATTGATGATAACCGTTGGGGCTATTGGTGGAGGAATAATCAAGTTTACATTCTTCCCGCAAATAGCGAGCGATAGAGTAGTGGTTACGTTGAAAATGCCGCAAGGTACAAATGACGCGATTACCGATTCTATTATCTCGAGTATTGAAGCAAAGGCGTGGATAATGAATGATGAACTAGCGGAAGAATACGATTTAGATAACCCTATTGTAAACATCATTAAGAAAGTAGGTCCAGGAACAGCTAATGCCTCTTTAAATATCAATTTATTGCCCGGTGAGGGTAGAAATTTCGCATCTTACATTGCCTCTACCAAATTAGGGGAAATGGTTGGAAACATTGATGCAGCTGAAGCATTAACGTATGGCTCTGGAGGTAACTTTGGTGGGAAACCAATTTCTATGTCGTTAATGAGTAGAAACACCGAGGAGCTTAAAAAAGCGAAAGTGTTTTTGAAAACGGAGCTTCGAAAGAATTCGTTGTTAAAGGATTTAACAGATAATGACCCTGCAGGAATAAAAGAAATCAATATTACACTGAAAGAAAAGGCCTATGCAATGGGTTTCACACTTAACAATGTAATTAGCCAAATTAGAAGTGGCTTTTTTGGTCATCAGGTACAGCGTTTTCAACGTGGCCAAGACGAAATTAAGGTTTGGGTACGTTACGATTTAGAAGAACGAAATTCATTACAGCAGCTAGACGATATGCGTTTAGTGAATAATTCCGGTGATAGAGTCCCATTGCGTGAAGTAGCCAATTATGCTATTGAAAGGGGAGAGATTTCTATAAATCACTTAAACGGGAAAAGAGAGATTAGAATTGATTCTGACTTGAAAGACCCAAGCACCAGTGCAACCGATATGATGGCAGATATTAAAGAAGATTTACTTCCAATAATGAAAGAACGTTTTCCGGGAGTGGAAGCCATTTTTGAAGGTCAAAATAGAGAAGCAGAGCAAACGGGTGCTTCGGCAGCGGCTGTTTTACCGGTGATTATTTTCATGATATTCGTAATTATTGCCTTTACCTTTAGGTCGTTTGACCAACCCATTGTGTTACTGTTAATGGTTCCATTTTCGTTTATTGGCGTTGCTTGGGGACATTACATTCACGGGTTTCCAATTAACGTTTTAAGTTTCTTAGGTATCATCGCACTGATTGGGATTATTGTCAATGATGGACTGGTACTCATCAGTAAATTCAATATTTACTTGAAAGAGGGAATGTCGTTTGATGACGCATTAATTGGTGCAAGTAAATCACGGTTTAGAGCAATATTCTTGACTACCATAACTACGATTGCGGGTTTATCGCCATTAATTTTTGAAACGAGTCGTCAGGCACAGTTCTTAATTCCAATGGCTATTTCTATCGCTTATGGAATAGGCTTAGCAACGGTACTAACCTTAGTAATGTTGCCGTTGATGTTGAAATTAAGTAATGAAATAAAAATTCTTTGGCAATGGTATACTACTGGAGATAAACCAGCGGCAGAATTAGTTGAAGGTGCGGTTATTGAATTAAAATCAGAGAGAGATGCAGGAGAGTAATAAATGGAAAATTTCGATGATAATGATTTTAACCTTCGTTGGGTTAGTTTCATTTGGTCAAGATACGCTTCAAAAATCTGAAGCAGTAACTATTGGTATGGAAAACAATTTTGATATTCAAATATCAAATAACAATATTAATATAGCCGAAAATAACGCGAGTTTAGAAAATAGCAGATACCTTCCATCTATTAGCGGTACAGCGGGGGCAAATTATGCCAACACCGCAGGAACAGTTACGCCTAAAACCGGTCCAGAGCAAGAATTCTCGGATAATGAAACAAGCGGTTTAAATGCATCTGTAGGTTTGCAGTATACTGTCTTTGATGGTTTTGGTAGAAGTAATACCTATAAGAAACTGCAAGAAAATTATCATATTTCAGAACTTCAAGCGCGCCAAATTGTGGAAACTACGATTTTGGGAATTTTCAACTCGTACTATGAAGTAGCGCGGTTGACTCAAGATGTAGAAACGCAAAAAGAAACCATGGCTATTTCAAGGATACGATTAGAACGTGCAAGATATGGGATTGAATATGGACAGGGTTCACAATTAGATGTTCTTAATGCAGAGGTAGATTATAATAATGATAGCATTACGTACCTTACTAATACGCAGTTCTTGGCTAACGAAAAACGTAATTTAAACTTGTTACTTGGAAGAGATATAAATATTGAGTTTGGTGTAGATACTACGCTTGCTTATGCGGATGACTTAATGTTAGAAATTTTGTTGGTGCATGCGAAAGAAAATAATGTGGTTTTGTTGCAACAAGAAAGCGCACTAAAAAATGCAACGTATGATGTGAACTCTATTCGTTCTAGCGGCATACCAAAGTTGAGCGTTAATGCAAATTATGGTTGGAATGAAAATAATTTGGGAGCTACTTCTTTTATTAATCAAGCATCATCAATAGGACCAAATTTAGGGGCCACTTTAAGTTGGAATATTTATGATGGAGGTGCCACAAGAGTGAATAGACAAAATTCTAAGATAGGACTAGAAAATCAATCTATTAGCTTAGATAAAGAGAAGCTTAATATTGAACGGAACTTAACGAATGCTTGGACGGCTTATCAAACGGCATTATTTGTAAAAAACGCACAGAGTAAAAACTTGCAAACTGCGCAAACTAATTTTGACCGTACCGTTGATCAATACAAACTTGGTCAAATAACGAGTATTGTATTTAGGCAAGCGCAAATTAATTTGTTGCTGGCAAAATTGTCATTGAATCAAGCTAAATACACGGCAAAATTAGCGGAGTTGGTATTATTACAAATTAGTGGAGATTTGAAGTTGGCTGAGTTTTAAAAAAATACAAATTTAGTCACCGGATTATTCCAAGTTACTCGGTGACTAAAAGGGTAAACCTTAACCTAAACCCATCAACATTTTAGTTAGATTTGCTACCTAACAAAATCCATGATTGAATTTATTGATTCTATAGATAAAGAGGTACTTGTTTGGCTAAATGGCTTTCATAACCCATTTATGGATACCCTAATGTGGTATGTGTCATCCGCTCCATTCTGGATTCCTTTTTATATCATGCTCTTCGTTTTTTTGTTGAAGACTAGGAGTTCAATATGGCCAAAATTCGATTATAAACAACTGGCCTTTGTTATAGTCTCTATATCCGTAGCAATATTGTTAGCTGACCAAATTTCATCTGGTTTTTTCAAACCATTCTTTGGGAGGTTTCGCCCATCTCATAGTCCAGAATTAGAAGGTTTAGTGCACTTACTAACCAGTCCAGATGGTGAAATCTATAAAGGCGGACAATATGGTTTTGTGTCTTCACATGCGGCTAATTCATTCGCTATTGCTTGGTTTGTTTCTTCGTTAATTCAATTAAGAAAAGCCTGGGTAATAATGATTGTTTGGGCAGTTTTGGTTTCTTATTCCCGTATATACTTAGGGGTTCATTATCCCGGTGATATTATTGGAGGTGCTATTGTTGGAATAGTGTCAGGCGCAATAGCGGCTAAGTTGTACTTTTATTTAAACAGTAAATGGACGGATTAAAATTAATGATACCTGTATTTGTTGGCGGTGGTTTAGGCGCTATGTTGCGTTTTACTATTAGTATGGTAGTCGTTAACAAATGGAATAGTTTTTTACCTATGGCTACGCTAGGGGCTAATTTACTGGCCATTCTAATTATGGGGCTAGCCTTATTTTATGCAGAAGCAAAACTTGAAGCCCTTCCTTGGGTACGTGCATTTGTATTAATCGGCTTTTGTGGTGGTTTAAGTACCTTTTCAACATTCAGTTATGAGACCATTCTATTACTAAAAGGATACCACTGGGGTTACGCTCTTGGAAACGTACTAATTAGTGTGGTTTTAGGTGGGTTAGTTATTTACCCATTTGTGAAAGTGATTACCAAATAAAACCACCTTAATAAGTTGATCTTCATAACTCGCGAGACTATTTTTTCTGGGCGTTTATTATTGGCTAATTGACGTATTAAATCCAATTACTGGATGATTTTCTTAGGTCTATAATTGCTGAAACTGACGTTTTGATGATTATGTACTTATCCTTCAATAAATAACTTGACCCATGGTCTAAAAATTAACCTCCTATAGTTAAAATCATAATATACTGATAATCAATGAATGGATAGGTGTGGGCTAATTTTCATCATATGACTATTAACATTTGGTCAATCATTTTAAACATAATAATAAAAGTTGGAGGGTAATGCTTTTTAGCTTTATACTTGTCTGTGATTATAAAATTTACACCAACCTATTGGAAGGTGTATAGCAAGGATTTATTTATTTATATAACACTAACTATTATGAACGCCAGATTTTTTTATGCCGCACCTATCTTTACGAATTCCCCAAAATTGATGGTACTTACAGAAGACCAGATTTTGTATTCTGAGCACCGTGAATATGAGGTCACAAAAGTAGAGAAAAAAGCAAATATTAATTTTGATGGTTTTTCTGAGAAAGATTATGAAAGTGAAGATTATCCGATTCTTTTAGAAATTGGATATACAGAAGCGAAGGAGATGCCTTTAGCTGGACAAGCTAACTGGATTGATCGTTACGTTACAAGTAAGAACGTAACTTTGGATAGAGCCATGCAAGCATAGTCTCGCACCAGTAAATATACTATTGAAAGCTCCTTCTGGGAGCTTTTTTTGTGCTCTTTTAATTTCTACTAGAAACAAACAAAAAAGGGGTAACCAATTGGCTACCCCTTTTTAAATTATTTGATGAAAAGATTTAGAGTTGAGGTTTGAGTAAAGTGAAATTCACTGACTCAACCGACTTTACTTCCGGCACCGCTTTTAAGATAGTATCAACGATACTGTTTTTAAAAGTCATACTGTTTAATGAGCAACTAGTGCAGTTTCCTTTCAATTCAATTTTAGCCACCATATCATCCGACAAATTAGTCAATTCAAGATCACCACCATCTTCTATTAGATAAGGTCTGATTTGCTCTAAAGCAGCTATAATTCTTTTTTCTATATCTTTTTTGTTCGACATATTAATCCGCCAATTCGTTAACTTTATCTTCAATTACCTGAACTAAATCCATAAAAGCTTCCGCTTGTGGAGTGCCGTTTTGCAACACCGCTGGGCGACCCGCATCTCCAGATTCACGAATACTTGTCACTAATGGGATTTGAGCAATTAACGGAATGTTTAATTCTTCCGACAATCCTTTAGCGCCATCTTTTCCAAAAATATGATATTTCTTTTCTGGCATATCTTCTGGCACGAAATAACTCATGTTTTCTACTATCCCTAAAATAGGAATAGTTATACCATCCATTTTAAACATACCTACGGCTTTACGCGCATCTGCTAGCGCAACAGGCTGTGGAGTGGTAACTACAACGATACCGGTAAGTGGGATGTTTTGTACCAATGTTAGGTGAATATCTCCAGTGCCAGGAGGAAGGTCAATTAGTAAATAATCTAACTCACCCCAATGGGTATCATTCGCCATTTGTTTTAATGCACTGTCAACCATTGGTCCTCTCCAAACAATGGCTTGGTTTGACTGTGCAAAAAATCCTATAGACATAATATTTACTCCCCAAGAACTTTCTACTGGAGTCATTTTTTGTTTACCATCAATATCAACGCCACCCGGAACAGATGTGATTTCATCAAACATCATTGGCATAGATGGGCCATAAATATCGGCATCAATTAAGCCAACTTTAAATCCTTTTTTAGCCAATCCAGCGGCAATATTAGCGGTAATGGTAGATTTACCAACCCCTCCTTTACCGGAAGCTACAGCAATAATGTTCTTTACGCCATGTAATGTTTTACGTTGGCTTGTTTCTCTTTTACTTTGATGTTTTTCTAGAGGAACAAAGTCAATGTCAACTTCGATGTCTTCAGAAACATGCAGTTGTAAATTATGTAAAACAGCTTCTTCCATGCGCTGCTTACTGTGCATTGCAGGATTATTAATTTTTAATGTAAAGGCAACTTTGTTTCCTTGAATAGTAATTCCAGATACAAGGTTGGCACTAATTAAGTCTTTTTTTAGGTCCGGTTCGAGAACATACGAAAGCCCTTTTCTAATTATATCTTCAGTAATCATTTTTTCTAAATTTGTGGTAGCGAAAGTAAAGTATTTAGAATGATTCTAAAGTGATAATTGTTTCATTTCAATAGGTAGTTTCTTGAATATATAGGAGGCCTAGAAATAGCAAGATGTTCTTCCATTAAAACCATCTTTTTTCAATTAAAAGACATAAATATCGTTTAATTGACTCTCTCAAAAAATAAAAAAATCAAAATATTGAGCCCCTGAATTGTTAAAACGTTGAAAATGTTATGGGGTAAAGTCAGTATAAAAGCGTGACTTTTTTCCAAAATAAAAAAATGAATTTCTTAAGATGTTGATTTTGAATTATTTGTTTTTCCTTCGCTATTGGTTTCTGTGACTGAGTTGGCTTCAAATAATAAAAGATAAACATGACTTTTATTCTCATTTGAAATTTAGAATAGTCATAATCTTGTCATGTTAATGAAAGTTAATTATCCTTGTAAGGGTATTTTTAAATTATTTAAAAAAGTAAATGAAATGAATACTTCAATTAAAACAATTAAGAAAGTAGCTCTTGTTTTTGTAATGTTTCTAGCAAGTGCGAGTGCGTATAGTCAATTAGTTTTTAATGCTCAGGTTAGACCAAGAGCTGAATTTAGAAATGGATATGGAACTCTTTCTGATTCCACTACAACTCCAGGATTTGCCATTTCGCAAAGAACCCGTTTTGATTTGTCTTATAATAGAGACAAAGTTCAAATTGTCATGAGTCTTCAAGATGTACGTGTTTGGGGTGATGTTAAGCAATTAAATTCAGTAGATAAAAACGGTTCAACTATCCACCAAGCTTGGGGGCAATATCAAATTTCTGATGAATTTGCTGTTCGTGCCGGTAGACAAGAATTGATTTATGATAATCATAGAATGTTTGGTAATGTAGGTTGGGCACAGCAGGCAAGAAGTCATGATTTGGCTATGGTTAAATATACTAAAAACAAATTGAAAGTGGATTTAGGTTTAGCGTTTAATCAAGATGCTATATCCAATTTTGGAACCGATTATACCACTGGTGGTAACTATAAAACCATGCAGTATGTATGGGCTCATAATGATTGGGAAAATTTAGGTGCTAGTTTTTTAGCATTAAATACTGGACTTCAATATATTGATATTGTTAACGCTGATAATAATGAAGTTAGATACAATCAAACTTTTGGTACGTATCTAAACTATACTGTAAAAGACATTAAATTATTCGGAACTTTTTACTACCAAATGGGTAAAGATGAGGCCAACAGAGATCTAGGTGGTTTTCTTGCAGGTATTGATGCTAAATGGAATCCTAAAAGTAAAAAAATATTTGCAGGTGTAGGTTTTGAAATGCAATCAGGTAACGACTTGAACTGGAAATCAACAGCAGATAGTACAAATAATAAAGCGTTTTTCCCATTATACGGAACGAACCATAAATTTAATGGTTATATGGATTATTTTTATGTTGGAAACCATAAAAACAACGTGGGTTTAACTGATTTGAATGCAACTTTAGGTTACAAAATAAATAAATCTAAGGTAGTAGCTACATTCCATTACTTCATGTCTTCAGGAGCAATGATTACACCAACAGAAACCTTGTCTAGCGGATTAGGTTCAGAAATTGACTTGGTATACATTCTTCCATTAGGTAAGGATGCAAATCTTAAAGTAGGGTATTCTCAAATGTTTGCGACAGAAAGTATGGCAGTGTTAAAAGGAAATACTAATGATGGAGCAAATACAGCAAATAACTGGGCGTGGGTGATGCTTACCTTTAAACCACAATTATTTAAGCATGACTATAAGACTGCTTCTCCAGTGGTACAATAAGTTTTAAAATAAACAATAATCAGCATGATTTTCAGTCTAAAAAAATTAACAATTCTAGTCGCTTTAATTGCGGTGGTTGTTTTTGGGTATATTATTTATGCTTCTAAAATGCCTTCGTATTTATCTAGTGACCCAAAGGCGTGTATCAATTGTCATGTAATGAATACCCAATATGCCACTTGGCAGCATAGTTCGCATGCTAGAGAGGCAACCTGCGTAGAGTGCCATTTACCTACGGATAGCTTTATTGAAAAGTATGTGGCAAAGTCTGTAGATGGTTGGAATCACTCAGTTGCGTTTACAATGAACACGTATGATCACGCTTTGAAAATAAGTGATTATGGCGCTAAGAGAGTTCAGAAAAACTGTATTTCTTGTCATAGTTCTATCGCCTCAACGGTGATGACTAATGCAGATAAATACCACAATTTTGACGATCAAAGCGGGGTAGAAAGTGGTAGAAAATGTTGGGAATGTCACCAGTCTGTGCCACACGGAAAGGTTAGAGGAATGACAACTACGCCATTTAATCTTGGAGTAAAAGAAGTTAATTAAGAGGAAATTTAAAAATAGTAAAATGAAGATTAATTATAAAGTAATATTACCAGTTTTGGTTATCGCAATTATTTCAATTGTAGCCTTGACGAGTAATATCAAGAAAAATGAAGATGACCGGGTAGAACTTAATAAAACTCCCGAAATTTCTTTTGAAGATCGTGCGGATAACGAAAAATGGGCGCGTTACTATCCCAGACAATACGGTTCTTGGATTAAAACTAAAGAAGGTGATGCTATCCATGATTTGCTAGATACCAAATCACAACTTTCGGTACTTTTTGCTGGGTACGGATTTGCTAAGGATTACAATGCGCCAAGAGGGCACTTCTATGCGGTTCAAGACAATACAAATTCATTAAGAACGGGTGCGCCTAAGGATGATAATACAGGACCAATGCCTACTGCATGTTGGACGTGTAAATCTCCAGATGTTCCAAGACTAATGGAAGAAGATGGTGAACTCGAGTTTTTTACGGGTAAATGGGCTAGATACGGGAATGAAATAAAAAATACGATTGGTTGTTACAATTGTCATAACAATGAAACTGCCATGTTAGAAGTTCATGTACCGCATTTAGATAGAGGACTTATTGCTGCAGGACTTCCTACATTTGCGGAGTCAACTCATCAAGTAAAAAGAAGCTTGGTTTGTGCATCATGTCACGTAGAGTATTATTTCAAAAAAGAAAAATACACAGATAAAGCAGGTAAAGAACAAATCGCTAAAGTGGTTACTCTTCCTTGGAAATATGGTCTAACGGCAGAAGGTGCTGAGCAGTATTACGATGAAGTTGGTCATACTGATTTCAAAAATAAAATTTCTAAAGTTCCGGTATTAAAAACACAACACCCAGGTTATGAGTTGTTTTTAACTGGAATTCATGGTCAAAAAGGTGTTTCTTGTGCAGATTGTCATATGCCTTATACACAAGAAGGTTCTGTGAAATATTCAGATCACCAATTACAAAACCCATTAAATACAATGGATAGATCTTGTATGCCTTGTCATAGAGAAAGTGAAGAAAAACTTCAAGATATTGTTTCTCAAAAATATGTGAGAAAAGATCAGCTTCATGAACTAGCGATGGATAATTTAGCGAAAGCACATTTAGAAATTGCGAAAGCAATGGAAGTTGGAGCTACGGATGAAGAACTTGTAGAAGTAAGAAGTTTGGTTAGAAAAGGCCAATGGAGATGGGATTATGCCGTAGCATCACATCCAGCATTCTTTCATGCGCCAGAAGAAACATTGAGACTGCTTTCAGTGGGTAATGATTATGCGATGCAAGCACGTGTTCTTTTGGTTGGCATTTTAGCGACTAAAGGGGTAATGAATTATTCAGCACCTGATTTCTCGACTAAAGAAGCAGCTCAAGGATTAGCAGGAGTGCCATTACAGGACTTGATTGATGCTAAACTTGCATTTAAAAACACATTAGAAAAAGAATGGAATAAGCAAGCCGTTCAAAGTGGTGTTTGGTCAGAAGAGATGAAAGTTAGAGTCGAATCAGCAGATGAAAATGCATCATATATAATAAACTAAAACAGTGCTTTTTAGGAGATTCAAAAACTCTTTCCTCTTAACGGGGAAAGGGTTTTTGTTTGTTATGGCATAACGATATTTCATAGATTACCATATTTTAGTTCAACAAATGGTTCGAATATTAAGATCATACTACACTTCATTTCTTTTGCTGCTTTTGTTAGCGGTAGGAGCAAGTGTGGGTACTTTTTTAGAAAATGATTTTGGAAACGAATATGCCAAATCCGTAATTTATACTTCTTGGTGGTATCAAGTTCTACTTCTTTTAGCATCCATTAATATGCTGTTGGTGTTATTCCAAAAGAAGAAAACAATTTCTAAATCAGGTTTTATATTTCACTTTGCCTTTATAGTGATTTTGCTTGGTGCTGGGTTTACCCATTATTTAGGGGTAGATGGAACCATGCATATAAGGCAAGGAGAATCCGTAAATGTTATTTCTACTTTCGATGGTCCTGAGCAAATTCCTTTTGAATTAACCCTTAATAAATTCACACTTTCAAGATATCCAGGTAGCCGATCAGAATCTGGGTTTATATCAGATGTGACATTGACTGACTCAGAAAATAAAACTTTTATTGAAACCCAAATATTCACTAATAACACATTGAATTACGGGGGATATCGATTTTTCCAATCCTCTTATGATGATGACGAACACGGAACGGTACTTACCGTCAATAAAGACCCTGGAATGGGATTAACCTACTTAGGTTATGGTATGTTGTTTTTAGGATTGATTCTCACCTTGTTTGATTCTAAATCTAGAATTAGATACTTAATGCGAGAGATTAAGAAAATGCCAATCGCATCTATTATTTTGTTTCTAGGTATTGGATTCGTACATGAGTCAACTCTTGCGCAACATCAAGATTACAGTGAGTATATCACCACATATTTAGAAGATCATAGAGCAAATTCTGTTGAATTGGCAAAAGAATTTGGAGCAGTGATTGTTCAAGGCCCCACAGGTAGAATGAAACCCTTAGACACTCAAAACAGAGAAGTGCTGAGTAAATTAACGGGTAAATATACCTGGAATGGAATGACCGCGAACCAAGTGGCTTTAGGAATATTTACGCGACCTAAAATATGGAATAAAGTAAATTTAATACGCGTAAAAACGCCTAAATTAAGAGCGTTACTAGGTGTTCCCGATAATCAAAAGTTAGTCCCTTTTAATTCGTTTTTTGACCCAAATGGCAGGTTTAAATTTACCCAAGAAACAAAACTGGCCAATAAGTTAGTGCCTTCAAAAAGAGGTACGTTTGAACGTGACCTAATTCAAGTAGATGAGCTATTAAATATCATGCTCATGTCTAATAGAGGAATGCTGTTCAAAATATTCCCAGTGCCCAATGACGCTAAGCAAACATGGATAGATTTTGCCACCCTATTTATGGAAACGAATCATACCGACTTACAGATTGAATCACAAAAATTTTTAGACCATGTTTTTAATCGGAATTATGAGCAAGCAGAGAAACACCTTGTTGAAATCAAAGCATTTCAAATAGTACATGGTACCAAAGTAATTCCTACAGAGAATCATGTGAAAGTAGAATTAGCATATAATAAAAGTGGTGTTTTTATCAAATTATCATTAGCCTACTTACTGTTCGGGATGTTGTTTTTAGGCTTTAGTTTAGTGTCTATTTTTAATAACACAATCCTTAATCCTACGATGAAAAAGGGGTTAAATAGTATCGTATTTATACTATTCTTAATACACAGTATTGCCATTATGGTAAGATGGTATATTGGAGGGTATGCACCGATAAGCAATACCTACGAAACAATGACTTACATTGCATTTTCGTCCGTTATATCTGGATTTTTCTTTTTAAGAAAATCGATGATTGCGTTAAGCGCATCCTTAATAATGGCTGGAGTATTCTTATTTTCAGCGTATTTGGGGGAGATAAACCCTCAAATTACAACCATCGTTCCGGTGTTGAATTCGTACTGGTTAAGTGTGCATGTTTCGGTAATAACAGCAAGCTATGGGTTTTTTGGGGTTTCTTTTTTATTAGGGATTCTAACCTTATTGGTTTACGTATTTAGAAATGAAAACAAGAGGCACTTAGACGAGCATATTAAGAACATAACCTACATCAATGAAGCTACCTTAATCTTAGGTATCATTTTGTTAACCATAGGTAATTTCTTGGGTGGTATTTGGGCTAATCAATCGTGGGGAAGGTATTGGGGTTGGGATCCAAAAGAAACATGGACCTATATATCCATTATTGTTTATACGATGTTATTACACTTGAGATTAATAAAAAACTGGTATTCCAATTATGCATTTGCCATAGGGTCTATTATTTCTTTTTTCGCTATTCTAATGACGTATTACGGGGTTAATTACTACTTAACAGGGTTACATTCATATGCTACTGGTGATCCAATTCCATTTCCTGATTGGGCAAAAATTTTGATTGCATTTATCGTATTATTAATAGGGTTAAGTTTTAGAAAAAGAACAATTTATAAAAATAAATCATCATGAAAAGAGTAAATATTATAGCAGTAATTTGTCTTGCACTCCTTTCGGTACAATGTAATACCGAAAATGGTTACCAAGAATTTGAAGGTGATGAGGCGACTCAAAACCAACCGAAAGAAGAAAACCCGGCAATTTTGAATCCACATGATACGGAAGTAGATTTAAACAAACCGTATTACCAAGGAATGGTAGTAGAAGTGAAAGATGCTGCTGCGTACACGTATATTTTGATAAAAGAAGACCTTACTGCACATAAGCATGTAGAAGGGGAAGAACATAATGACTTTTGGATTGTGGTAGAGCAAACTACGGCACAAGTGGGTGATGAGGTTCGATTCCAAAAGGAATTAGTGACTAAGAATTACGTAAGTAAAGAGCTGGGCGATACCTTTGATGAACTTATGTTTGCTTCTAATTTACAGTATAAAGTAAAGGAGTAGTTTAATTAATAGTTCCAATACTTCTTTCATTCCTTGTAGCGATGAAAGAAGTATTTGCATGAAAAAATCACTTCCTAATAACTGAAAATCAATACGGTAGTAAGGATAAGTAGTCAATCAAATATTATTGGAATAAGTAGCCCTAGAGACACACTAAATGAATGGTTCATTTTACATTTGAGGCGTTAAAGTGGTATCAATATAAACCAATAATGAATATACCAAAAATCGATTTGCCCCGTATCGTTGTAATCGGTAGCGGGTTTGCAGGATTACGTTTTTGCAAGAAAATAGATAGTTCAAAATACCAAGTGGTGTTGTTAGATAAAAACAACTATCACACCTTTCAACCCCTACTGTATCAGGTTGCGAGTAGCGGACTTGAACCCGATTCCATTGTATATCCGATTCGTAAAATTTTCAAAGGAAAAAAGAACTTTTACTTCCGTATGGCGGAAACGCTTCACATAGATTCGGATGCGAAAAAGTTGGAAACTACCATTGGCGATTTGGAATATGATTCATTAATTATTGCCACGGGAGCGACTTCCAATTTCTTCGGGATGAAGAATATTGAGAAGTTTGCTATGCCAATGAAAAGCTTAGTAGAGGCACTGAATTTACGAAGTTTAATTATCCAGAATTTTGAAGAAGCCTTAAATACTAACGACCTAACAGAGCGCGAACGGTTAATGAATTTTGTTATCGTAGGAGCGGGTGCAACAGGAATTGAATTAGCGGGTGCGTTGGCAGAACTCAAGTCGCAAATTTTACCTGCCGATTATCCTGATCTAGATATTCGAAGAATGCAAATTCATATCCTTGAAGCAAACGATCGTGTGCTGGCAAATATGAGTGCTGTGGCATCTGAAAAAGCTGAAAAATACCTGAAACAACAAGGAATTCAAATTTGGTTAAACACCATGGTGAAAGACTATGATGGAAGAACGGTGCAATCAAATAAACAGGATTTTGAGTCTAAAACATTGATTTGGGCAGCGGGTATAATGGGTGCTTCACCTAAAGGTTTGAAGATGGAGAAATCAAGATCTCAGCGTATTCTTACATCAGAAATCAATCAAGTAAAAGGAGTGGAAGAGGTGTATGCCATTGGTGATATTGCCCAGACCGAAACAAAGGAAAACCCAAACGGAAATGCAATGTTAGCATCTGTTGCAGAGCAACAAGGCGCGCATTTAGCCCGTAATTTTAACGCCCTAGCTAAAGGAAAAGACATGGAGCCTTTTGTCTATAGTGACATGGGAACAATGGCTACCATTGGAAGGAATAAAGCAGTAGTTGATTTGTCTTTTATAAAGTTTGGTGGCTGGATTGGTTGGATAGTGTGGATGTTTGTGCATCTAATGCTGTTGGTAGATTTTAGAAGTCGCTTGGTGGTATTTATTAACTGGGTATGGAGTTATATATTCTACGATAAAGGTACCCGATTAATTATCCGAAAATTTACTGGAAACACACAGGAAGATTAAAGAAAGGACTGGGTTAAGTAGCTAAATAGCAACATTTTTTAACCCGTAAAAATTTCAGGCTTTCGTGTAAATCTGTATTCTTGCCGTATGCAAAAAGAAAAGAAAGGATTCGTATTTTTCATGCTACTATTTATGGTAGGGCTAATTGTAACATCCTGCAGTGTACAAGAGGTGAATATTAAATCTTTTGAAGGGCTAGAAGTTAAGAGTTTTGATGAAGGAGAGGGGACCATTGAATTTGATTTAATTATTAGTAACCCCAATTGGGTTAAGATAAAGGTCAATGAAATGGACTTAAAAATTGGGGTAAATGGGAACCATTTAGGTACCGCTAAATTGCTGGAGAAAACCGTGGTTCCTGCAAATGGGGATCATCCTGTGAACTTGAAAATGCATCTAGTTTTAGAAAAAAGTATGGGGCAGATTGCTTCTCAATTAGGTTTGGCAGTGTTAACTGGCGATTTAAATTTAAATCTAAATGGCCAAGCGAAAGGTGCAATGGGTATTTTTCCTAAAACTATTAACGTGAGCCATTCAGAACCTATTTCTTGGGATGATTTGCAAAAGTTTGCCATTTAAGAAGGCAGATTAAAGCACAATTTAATATCTCTGTTCTGAACTAATTACTAGCATATACTCAAAAAATTAAAACACAAAAAAATGAAGATTTTAAAAGCAAGTGTATTAATGCTAATTGGTGTATTCGGTATGCAATGTATTGGAACAGCACAGACCAATTTTGGAGGTAAAACAGTCACCTATAAAACGGCTAATAACATTAACGTTACGGCTGATATTTATCAATCCGCAAACTCGGATAAAGATACTTCACCACTAATTTTATTGTTTCATCAAGCCCGTTACAGTCGTGGTGAATACCGTCAAATTGCGCCAAAATTAGCAAAGATGGGGTATACTTGTATTGCGGTTGATCAACGTTCGGGGAAAGAAGTTAACGGTGTAATAAATCAAACCCACTTGGAAGCGGAAAAGGCGAAACTGGGTACAGAATATCCAGATGCTTATCCAGATTTGGTAGCTACATTAGATTACGCTAAAAAGAATTATCCAAATAGAAAAATCATCATTTGGGGTAGCTCATATTCTTCGGCATTGGTATTTATTTTAGGCAGTAGTTTTTCTAATGATATTACTGGAATCCTTTCTTTTTCACCCGGAGAATACTTCCAGTACAATAACAAAAAGATTGTGGATTATGCCAAGGGAGTGAAATGTCCGGTATTTATTACTTCAGCTAAAGACGAACAGAAATCTTGGAAAGCCATTTATGCCGCTGTTCCAAATTCTAG
>CAXMPG010000098.1:0-19867 GCA_964195485.1 uncultured Desulfobacterales bacterium | reverse complement strand
TGTGATAAGGATTTTTGTCTTTTTGACGGGTAGAAATGTCTGCTTGTTCTTGAGTCGCAGTTCCAGAATTATAATTTCCACGCGCACTATTTTCTAACTTTAAATAATCTGCCGTGTAGAGGGTTAAATTATCTTTCCAATCTGAATTTCTTTTGATACTTACTATAGCATATAACCCAACTATAGCGATAAAAGCATAGGTATGCATTTTCTTGGGCTCTTCATCTAATTTGAATTTCTTCAAGATTCCAAAAAGTACCAAAACCAATCCTAAAGAAGGGGTAAATACAAACCGTTCAGCAAAGGTAGCACCAATAGGAAAAACAAGGTTTGAAACAATAACTAAGGACCCAAAATACCAGGCAATTCCTACACTTATTAGCGGGTCTGTTTTTCTATATCGCCAAGCATAATAGGCTAATAATACCACCAGAACAAGTCCTGCAATTCCTTTGAGACTTAACAGCGATACAATTTCTATGGTGCTAAAAGAATAATCATGCTGTAACGAATACGGAATTACAGTCTTCACCAAATACAGAACCTGCATCCATAAAGCAGTTCCAAGTTTTTCTAAATACACATCGGTAGCTAAAATGGAGTTATTCAAAGCAGAAAGAGTTCCTTCATCCACCTCATTTGGCATGGAGCTTAAAACAGCGTGTCTTATCCATAAAAACATTGCGCCTAAAACTCCGGTAACTCCTACAATTGTAAATGATTCTGTTCTTTTTTCTTGGTTTAACCAAAACAAAATAGCTGGAATAATTAATACAAAAGTAAATGTGCTTTCTTTAGAGAATAAGGCAATGAAAAAGAAAATTCCACCACTCACTAACGCAGTTATATTTCTGGAAATCATATACTTTCCAAACTGCCAAAGGCTTAACAATACAAAAAGCAGGGCTAAAAGTTCATCGCTACTTTTCACATTCGCAACAACTTCGGTATGTATTGGAATAACCAAAAACAAAGCACTCAATCCTAATGCTATATTTTGATTCGCTTTAAATACGGAAATCAAAACATGGTACATGATTACTGAAATCAGGATAATGTAGAGCAAATTAAATAAATGTCCAATAAATGGATTGTTTGGGCTTATCTCATTTTGAATAGCAAATAGTACTGGAGACAAAGGCCTATACAAGCCATCATTAAACTCTTGTACGCCATTTAGGTAGTTGGTAGTCAATAAATCAGGAATTCCACTTAAGCCATTTTGAACGTGTTTGTGGTTGGATATAATGGCCGCATCATCTAGTACATAACCATGATTTAAGGTGTTGCCATAGGTGAGAATACCCAAAACAAGTAATACTATATATGGTTTGAGTTTTTTCATTAAATAAATTTCAGTACGTCAAAACTAAGAAAATTTAAAATTGAGCCTATTTGTTATGGTAGAGAATAAAAGAACATTCATTTTTATGTGAGTTAGACTCTATTAAATTGAAGCCCGTACTCCTACAAAATCACTTCTAAACAAAAAAAGAATCAACGAATACTTCAATGCAGATGGCAATACGTTAGCAGAAATAATATGGTATGGAAAATCCTCTTGACAACTATAGTCTTGACCCGTAAATGATTAGTCATTTTTAATATTAAAAATCAAAAAATAAACCCCATTTAGTAGGGTCTAGACCTCATTTAAAAACAAGCTAAACTTTCCAGATTAAACGATACTTGCTATCAATATCTTCTTTCATAGCTTTACTTTTTCTGTGTCGTAATTCCGGACAGGAAAGAGTTGTAAATATTGTTTATTGAATTTCAGTTAATTTTTTATTCATCACATAGAACCAAAGGGGTTGAAAAAAAGCCAAAACCATCATTCCAGGATAACCGGTAAACATCTGCGGACTTTCAGGCATAGATTCAAGAATCTGATATTTTTTACTGGCTCTATAATGGTGATTCGAGTGTCTGGAAAGGTTAAATAATAAAAGTCGACCAATAGGGTGATCAGAATTCCAAGAATGGTGATGTTGTACACGCTCATATCGTCCGTTAGGGTTCTTTTTACGTAATAGCCCGTAGTGCTCAATGTAATTTACAGTTTCCAGGAGTAGAATACCTCCCGTTGCGGCCAAGACAAAGGCAATTAGTCCGGCTAAATTAAAAACTAAGAATATGGCACTGAGTAAAATAATATTAGCTAAAGTATAGACTACCATCTTGTTATGAAATGAAAGTCGGCCTGTGTTATTCTTTTTCATTCGCTTATTTTCAATTTGCCATGCTTTTATATAACTCCCAAAATGAGATGTAAACCAAAACGTATATAAGAGTTGATTCTTTTTGGCGGTTGCAGAATCTAGGGGGGTGGCTACATCATAATGGTGACCTAAATTATGATAGGGTAGAAAATGCGTGTTTAAGGAGGTAAGCAACAGGATTTCGCCTAAAAATTGATGAAGCCGCTTTGACCGATGTCCGAGTTCGTGCCCAATATTAATGCCCATCACTCCGCACATTAGGCCCATGGAGACTATTCTACCAAAATAAGTAATAGAGCCAAATGGAGTGGTATTAATAACGATGAGGAAATAGATTAAAACGCTAAGTTGAATCGGTACTGCCATAAACATCACCCAATCGTAAACGCGATTACCTTTTTCTTTTTCTACGACTTCTGCTTTTAAATTTGAATGATCTGGCGACAGGAATAATTCTAACAATGGCACGAAAACGAAGAACACCACTAACGGTAAGAAAGATATAAGTCCTTCCCTATTCATTGAATATAGCACCGTTACCGGTAATGAATACACTAATATGTATGAAAGAGGTTTCAACGGAACTAAAATAGCGATTTTATCTCGTGTATGATGGTCTGAATAATTAATGAATATTAATAAAATATTGGCACAAAAAAAGAGCTGCCTTTTGGCAGCTCTCCTTATTCCTTGCTCTAATACTCTATTATTTAGGATTTCCAACTCCCGTTTTAATTGGGAATTGAGGCACTACTACTTTTGCTGGTGGATTAGATTTTAACCCTGCATTAATTAACTCAATCGCTTTATCCAACTGCGTATCGATACCTTCATACATATCTTCTGAGGTAGCATCCACTTCATAATCTGGTGATACGCCAATACCTTCTACATCCCATTCCCCATCCAGGTTAAAAAACGCGAAATTTGGAGAAGTTAAGAATCCATTATCAATCAGATTAGGAATTCCACTAATTCCAACTAAGCCACCCCAAGTACGTTTCCCTACTACAGGACCTACTTTTTCTTGCTTGAAAATGTATGGAAACATATCGCCTCCAGAACCTGCCCACTCATTGGCAATCATCACTTTTGGCCCATCCATTCCGTTAAAAGGAATCGTCATTGGGTTATCGTGTCTTCTAGAAAAATGACTACGTACCGGACGGTTTAATAACTCTACAAATCTATCTGGAATTTGACCTCCACTATTCCAACGCTCATCAATAATTAACGATTGTAAATGGAACTGACCTTGGTACATTCTAAACAATTCGTTCTGACCATCTCTTCCAGTATTAGGCACATAGATATAACCACATTTACCATTGGTTGCTTCCAGTACTTTTAAACGATTAGACTCAATCCAAGCTAAATTACGTAAACGTGCTTCGTTGCTCATTAACTTCACTTCTACCTCACGGCTATTGCTTCCGCTAGCTGACTCAGAAATAGTTAATACTACTACTTTGCGATTCATGCCCTGAAAAGCCGCATACGGACTTTGAGCGCCATCAATAGGCTGATGATTTACGGCTACAATGTATTCGCCTTCGTTTACATTTACGCCCGGCTCATTGAATGGAGAACGAACCGTTACATCCCAAGGTGCACCTTGATAAATTTTATCAATTTTAATGGCACTTTTTCCATCGGTAGATAAATCAGCTCCTAAAAGACCGACACCTAATCTGCTTGCGCTTGGCATGTCACCACCACCAACATACGCATGACCAACATTCAACTCACCAATCATTTCACCAATGATATAGTTTAAGTCGCTTCTGCTTGAGCAATAAGCCATTAACTTACCATAACGTGTTTTAACCTCATCCCAATCTACACCGTGCATATTAGAATCGTAAAAGAAATCACGTTCTAAACGCCAAGCTTCATTAAATATCTGATTCCATTCTTGAACTGGGTCAATTAACGCTCTAACGTCATTCATTTTTAGTGTTCCATCACCTGGTTTTTGACCCGGAGCGACACTCACTATAGCAGTTCCTGCACGGCTAGAGTACATTAATTTTTTACCATCGGCTGATACTTCAAAGCCGAATGCGCCAGAAACAATAGTGCTTTCTTCTTGATCTTCGATAGACCAGAATTTTATTTCAGGGTCTCCATTACTAAATGAGGCAAAAACCAATTTTCCATCCACAGCAATTAAGTTTCCGTAATTTCCTGCATCCACCGTTAAACGAACCGCTCTAGCTTCTAAACCATCAAAATCAATACGGATATCCGAACTCTCTTCTTCCTCCTCTACGTCTTCGTCTTTTTCATCTTTATCATCCGACTTTACTTCTTCCATATCATTAGATGGAGATAAAATAGACGACTCATCTTTAGATAACGTTGTTGCCATTAAAACAGTGGATTTATTGTATACCCAAGTACCATCAAAATCTCCGTATGTTGGATTAAAACTACTGTTAGAAGTGTAAAACAAATATTTTCCATCTGAAGAAAACGCAGGACTGTTACAACTGTAAAAATCACCCGTAACTTTATGGGTAGAACCATCTTTCAAACTATAAACTACAACTACGGAATTTTGACTCACATACCCTTTAGAGTAAGTTAACCACTTGCTATCGCTAGACCATTTATAGTCTCTAATGTTACCCATTACACTTTCGTCAACAAGCGTTACTTTTTTGCTATCAATATCAATGTATCTAACTGAACCATCTGACTTATTGAAAGCTATTTTCTTACTATCAGGAGACCATAAGTTGTTATCGTAATACCCTTTTAAATTCTTAGTAAGTGCCGTTTCATCACCTGTTCCATCTGCATTTCGCATCATTAACTGGTACTCTCCAGAAATATCAGAGAAATATGCCACATACTTTCCATCTGGTGACCAGTTTGGAGATTGTTCATGGGCATTAGAAGTATTCGTAAGGTTTTGGGTAATTCCACTTTCTGCAGGAACTGTAAAAATTTCACCTCTTGCTTCAAATAAACCACGTTTACCTGTAGGAGATATAAAAAAGCTATTCACCGATTTACTTAAATCTTTCCACTCGGCACGCGCCATGATTTGTTCCGATGGCACTTTAATTTCTACCACGGTAGTTTTACCTGATACTAAATCTAATAAGTGTAGTTTACCTCCGTTTTCTAACACAATTTTTCCGTTACCTAAACTAGGAAACTTCACATCATAGGTGTCAAAATTGGTTTCTTGTTTCATTGATTTATCTCCGGTATTGTAAGACCAGATATTCGCTTTATGGTTATCTCCTCTATCCGATAGGAAATAAATTTTATCGCCATTCCACATTGGTAACGCATCCGTACCTTTATATGAGGTGATTTTAGTGGACTTATTAGTTTTGAAATCATAAATCAAAACATCACTCGCAGTTCCACCTTGATAACGTTTCCACGTACGTGTAGTACGATTTAGAAACTGATACGCTAGTTTAGAACCATCTGCATTATAGCTACCTAATTCTGCATAAAACAATGGAAGTTGAGTCGCATTACCACCTTTAGTACTAATAGTATAAAACTGATTAAAGCGATTAGAAGGAGATTTTCTACGGGAAGCAAATAAAATCTCTGAACCATCTGGTTTCCAATCCACCATCATATCACCACCGGGGTGAAAGGTTAATCTATTCACATTAAAACCTTCATGATTTACCGTGTAAACATCGGTGTTCCCATCGTAATTACCCGTAAAGGCAATGGTTTTCCCATCGGGAGAGAATTTAGGGAATCGTTCCATTCCAGAAGTAGAAGTTACTCTTCGAGCTACCCCACCAGAAATAGGCGCAACCCATATATCTTCTGCGTAAACAAAAGTAATTTCAGTTGCTGATACATCAGGATATCGGAGCATTAACGCATCTGGCGATTCAGTGTTTTGGCCGGAGGCAAATAAAGATGCCGTGGCCAATAAAAGGAGGGTGAATATGTTTTTCATTTGTTTAGATTTTGATGCAAGTTATAAGGATTTTTGAGTAAACTGGATGTTTTTTGGTAAGGGGTATTATTTTAGGATGAGTGGGATTAGGGTTAAATATCTCATTATTATGAGCTAAGTAATTTATTTAAATCATCCGAAAGGACAAAACTGGTTTGAATCCCCTGTAAAATAGCAAACCCAACTGTCTACTTTCAGTAAACGATTGGGTTTGCTAATTATCTTCTACGACCGCCACCACCGCCTCTAGAA
The DNA here is from genome assembly GCA_964195485.1 of uncultured Desulfobacterales bacterium. Classification (GTDB taxonomy): domain Bacteria; phylum Bacteroidota; class Bacteroidia; order Flavobacteriales_G; family Salibacteraceae; genus CAJXZP01. The sequence goes on along the minus strand of CAXMPG010000098.1, from coordinate 13,450 downwards.
CCACCACCTCCGCCAGCTGGGCGACTATAATTTTGGCGTGGTTGGGCTTGACGTTGTTGCTGTTGACGTTGGTAGTTTTGATTTCCTTGACTTCTGTTTTGCGCAGAACGATCTAACTGTTGTCTTTGCTGTTGTGTTTGACCTGTTGATGGTCTTTGTGCAGGCTTTGCAGCAGGTTTAGCGGAAGGTTTATTTGCCATTGAAGGTTTTGCTTTTTGCTGCGTACTTGGTCTATTCGTTTTTTGCTGATAATTCCCTTTGTTATCACGTTGGTACACATTCCCTTTTTTGTCGGTGTACATATTATTTTGCTTGGTAGAAGGACGTGCTTTTTGATTCACATTTCTACTTCCGTTACCCCGATTAATATTCCCAGTATTTTTTACCCCACGTTGATTTGCATACACATTATTACGTTGTGCATTGCGATTTCCAGCCGCATAACCTGCTCGGTACCCGTTATTATATCCATGGTGATAACCGTGATGGTATCCATGTCTGTATCCAGAATGGTAGCCTCTAGGGCCCCAATATGCATGACTGTAATGTGGGTGATATCCCCAACTTACCCATCCATAACTCACTCCTACGGTGAATCCCCAACCAGCATAAGGACTGTAATGCACCCCGTATCCGTAAGTCACAGGTCTAGGGTAATAATAAGCACCATACCAAGGTTGGTAATAATATCCGGTACCATAAACTACTACGCCACCATACATGTAACTATAATTATAGCCTGGTAAATATCCTACATAAACCACCTCCGGAGTAGAATCATACACATATACGTATTTCACGTTGTACACCGGAGATTCTGGTGGAATTTCATCTACGCCTTCCGGGCGTTTATCGGAAACTACCCAAGGACCTACCGCTTTGTTGGAAACGAACCAAACAGCATTCTCAATGGCAAAATATTTACCCTCCACAAGAAGAACTGTTTTATCTGCATTTGCGGCATATTTCATTTCGGTTCCGGTAACATCTTCGAACTTTGGCTCTCCATCATATTTCACTTCAATCTTGGCTTCTTTTCTGTCAATTGTAGCCGTTTGAGGTATGGATTGTTCTAGGAGTGCAGATTGCGCTTGCTCGGTTCCAGGAATACTGGCTAAAACACTTGCCATATCTGACGTTTCTGGAATCTTAGCGAAATCAGCTGGGAGTTTATCAGGCTCCATAAATGACCAGTCGCCATCTTCTAAAGATTTTGAGGCATACCATCTTCCTGCTAAAAGCAAGTAATGATTTTGCGATGCAATATCCATAATTACATCGCTTTCGGTATTGGAGACGTATAAAAGTTCTGTGCCCTCTAAAGGTTTGTATTCAATCTTCCCATCTATAATAATGAGTTCTGCTGCTTTGGTTTGAACAATAATTTCTGGGGCAGAGGTATATGTATCTGCGATAGAATCTGTAGCCGTTTCGGTTTGATTTTTCTCGGCAAATTGCAAAACATTACTTGGGATTTTTTCTGTTTCAACATATCCCGTAGTAGATAATTTAGAAGTATACCAAAACTTACCTCCATTAATGTAGAAATCCCCTTTTTTGTCTTTTACAATAAAAAATGGGGTGTTTACTACATACTCTAATCCTGATTCTTCCTCTTTTTTAAGGATTGGTTCTCCGTCTACCATTACCAAGATAGCCGCATTTGTTCTTAAGAATATTTTAGGTGGGTCGTTATTTATTTGGCTTGAAAGTTCTTTTTCATTTTCTACTTCTTCTAAACTTGCCGTTAAACGGTCAAGCGACATTACGATATCCCAAGATTCAATTTCAGCCACCAACAAACTCGAGAATTTTTCAATTTTTTCCTCATCCACCATATCGGGGAAATTGGTGCTTTCTATGTTGATTTTAGCCAACCGTACCGTTCGGTTTTCTAAGTCGGTTTCCATTGTAGCTTTAAACCAAACAGCACCAAAAACCATTTCTGATTTAGGCGGTTTAACTGTTAGTGCCATTCTTCCGGTTAAAATATTTCCGGTAAATGATTCTAATTGGGGTTGATATAGCGTGGTTACAAATCCGTTTTCGGCTTCAATTTCCATTGGCCAAGTAAACTCTGTTTCTATTTGAGCAACGGTAAGGAATGGGATTAGTAAAATGGCGGCAATTAATAGCGTAATATTTTTCATGAAAACATGGAATAAATTTGAGACCCCGAAAATACGGGTTTTGCATTATTTATGAAAGAAAGAAATGGTTCAAACCTATTACAGTCTTAATCTTATAAATTTTTTACTCCAAAACAGAAAATAAGTTGAGTAATGCATTTGGGTATATCTTACCACCCAAATAATTTAAGCTTTAAAAAAACCAAGAATTAAACTTTCGACTTTAACGTTGTACGTAAATATTACTTTTTAGGAAACAGAAACTGCACCTGTAGCCTAGAAGCCATAGCTCCCACATTATCTGGTCTTAAAGCATTGTAATACATGTGAGCGTTCACATTAATTGGTTGATTACCAATTCTAAAAACTTTGCCAATTCCACCTCCAACTGGTACGACCCATTTCATATCATCTTCTGCGTTCCAATTGGCAGTTAGAATAGGTCCAGTAACCAAGTACCACGCTTTTGGTAAATTATAATTCACAAAATATTGGAATAAGAACTTGTTTTCCTTAACGTCTCCAAAAGTCCATACATTTTGTATTACAAACCCAGCTACCCATTTATTTATAGTTTTAAGAGCCACCATTGAAGGTCCAATACCAAACTCTCTAGTCCCAAACTCATCTAACTTAGAGCTTGTTGGGATTTGCATTACTGGGCCTACCCCCCAAGTGAGCTTTGACGCTTTTGTGGGTGAAAACCATGCCGTATACACCACATCTCCAACACCAGTTAAACTTTTATCTTCATTAGAAAATGGCTGTGTAATTATGGGAACAATAATGCGATTAACTAAGTTGAACTTTTTAAATGATATTGGAATTACAGGTTGAACATTTAATACATTCTGAGTCCTATTATACTTACCAACTCCATAAGTGGTATTATTTTGTAGTGGCAAACTATACATTGCTGCCAATGGATTTTGTGTTGCTTTAGCTAGAGCTGCGTCATCAGCGTTAGGAGCATCTTGCGCCAAGCTATTAACAGAAATAAAAACTAATGTATACAAATAGAGAAATGCCGATTTTTTTTTTCGCATGGTACCAACGCTGTATTTAATAAATAACGCGACCTCAAAGATTGTCATAATCGCATTATTTTTAATCTATTTAAAATTGATAATTCAAAAAAGAGCTGAGAACAATTGTTCTCAGCTCTTCTTCCCCTTTGTGTGAAACCCAACTATTGGCTCATCATTACTCTTTTTGCTTCCGCTTCTAAATCAACGTAAGGAGTACCTTCTACAGTAACACCAACAAAAGCAATTTTACCTCCGTTAAATCTACTTGGCGAAGGATATAATTCACTTACAGCATCACCACCATCGTATCCAATACATAACCCATCGCCCGAAAGGGTGAATTTAGCTGGTTGCGTTTTCATTGGTCCTTCTGCGACAACTTTATCATCTATGTAAAGCTTCATGGTTCCAAGGGACTCACCCATTTCACCTGTTTTCTCTCGAATAAATTCCATTCCAATAGTGTATTCACCTGGAGTAAGTTTGATTGATGACTCAAACACTTGCTCTGGCTTAATACCTAAGAAGTTGTATACGTAATAAAGCTTGTTGTTTTTGATAAACAACGTATGTCCACCAAAACGTGAACCGTGTGCAAACACAATTCCAGACGACTTATCAGTAAGCTCAACGTTAGCTAAAATCTTATATGAACGACCTCTTACATTCACCGCATTACCTTCTGGCACTGGCGCAGCAAACGGGTAATAAACATACCTATCACGTGCGGGCTCTGATGAAGGTCTTTCAATAGCAATAATTTCAGCTGCACCTCTATCATCTAATGGAAGCACATTATTTTTTTCTGCCTCTGCAAACCATGCGTCAATTAGCTCTTGTAACTTCTCTGGGTTTTCTTTGGCTAAATCATTAGACTCAGATCTATCTTCGGCTACATTGTATAATTCCCAATCATCTTTATCAAAATTTCCTTTTCCAGAAAGAGGAGCATGTACCGCAGCAGCTTTCCATCCATCTTTCCAAATTCCACGAGAACCTAACATCGCAAAATACTGGATATGTTTTTGAGTCGCATCGTTTGGTTTCGCATCAAAAGTATATGCCATTGACACACCTGATAATGGTACTTGTTTAACCCCATTGTATTCTTCTGGCATTTCTAGGCCAATTACCTCTAGTAAGGTAGGAACAATATCAACTGAATGGTGATATTGGTTACGAATTTCGCCTTTCGCCTTAATTCCTTTTGGCCAAGAAATTACTAATGGGTCGTTTGTCCCACCAGCATATTGAGAATAACGCTTAAACATTTTGAAAGGTGCAGAAAATGCAGAGGCCCATCCGGTTGGGAAATGCTCATAGGTTTCTGGTCCACCCAAAACATCCATGTATTTCATATTCTCTGAAAGCTCATCGGGGTACCCGTTAAAGAATTTATTTTCATTCACAGAACCATTTGGAGAACCTTCACCCGAAGCGCCATTATCAGCAGCATACATTACGATAGTGTTTTCTAACTGGCCACTTTCTTCTAAATAATCAATTATTCTACCCACTTGAGCATCGGTATATTCAGAAAAACCTGCATATACTTCCGCCATTCTAGCGAATAATTTTTTCTCGTCATCATTTAGTGAATCCCAAGGGCGAACGCCATCAATAGCTACCGCCATATCTTCACGCATTGGGTTTATAGGGGTATTTACCGTACCTTTTGGTAATACTCCTTTTTCAATCATACGTTCAGTAACCCAATCTCTGTAGGCATCATAACCGTCATCAAATTTACCCTTATACTTTGCGATATACTCTTTTGGGGCATGATGAGGTGCGTGATTTGCACCTGGGTTATACCACATATACCAAGGTTTTGATGGGTTGGTAGCTTGTTGGTCACGAATCATTCCTAAAGCGTGATCTGCTAAATCTTTAGAAAGGTGATATCCTTCCTCAAATTCTCTTTCTACAAAATGGTTGTCTTCAATCAAATCAGGATACCATTGGTTAGTTTCACCGCCAATAAATCCATAAAAACGATCCCATCCCATTTGTAATGGCCATTGTTTTTTTGTTCCTCCAGAGGCCACATCTTGTTCAGGCACATTATGGTTTTTACCAATCCAAAAAGTACTGTAACCATTGTCTTGTAATATTTTAGATAATGGCACTACTTCCGCACCCATTCTACCATTTGCTCCTGGGAAACCGTCTGCGGTTTCAGTTATCGAAGCCATTCCATTTAAATGGTGATTTCTACCTGTTTGTAATGTAGAGCGAGTTGGCGCACAAAGAGCGGTGGTATGCCATTGCGTGTAAGTCAATCCGTTTTCAGCAAGTTTATCCATGGTTGGCATATTAATAGCGCCACCATAAGGAGACCATGCTCCTAAACCAGTATCATCGTACAGAACAAAAAGAATATTTGGAGCTCCTTTTGGAGCTGTCTTTGGAGTATAAGGAGCCCAGTCAGATTCAGAATCACGTACATCTAAGGCAATTTTACCGTTGAATTCTGAGTTTGAATTACTGGTCTCTTTAGAATTAACTTCCTTAGTGGCTTTCTGATCACACCCTGCAAAAGACATAATTAAAACGCATAATGCTAATGATCTAATCAGCATTTTAAATTTTTGTTTGTTCATACTTTTATTGATTGATAAGGTTTTCGAATTGTGTTTCTTAAAATGCTCTAACCGCTCTAACGTGGTTGGATTCATCTTCGACATCCCCATGTTGAGAACCTCCTTGCCCCATGTACTGAACCCATACGGTATTACTTAACTGATGAGAAGAAGTCCAATATTCAATGTTTTGAATTCTCTCTCCATTATTTGCTTCGGAAATTAAATTAACTACATCTCTATTTTGGTAGATTAAGTTTAACTCCTCTTTACTAGGTAAGAACCAATCATCGTAACCATTTAATATTAAAGTATTACATATTGCCGCTGCAATTAAATGAGAAGGACAAACACTTCGTATATCTAGAGTGTTCTGAGTACCTGTACCAACTTCTAAGCCATTGGCTCCAGTAACAACAGAAGGTTGGCAGCCCCACTCACAACCATAACTTTGGTTAGTCGTAGACACTACATACCCATGAGTAAGGGTGGAGTCTAAATAAAAAATTACGCCACCTTCATGAAAGTCTCCAATAGCCAATTCGGTGGGAGGTGTAGGCAAAACATCGTCATCATCTTCTTTACATGATTCAATACCGATTACAAGAAATAAAAGGATTACTGGAAATAGAAATTTTAAATTTTTCATATGTATATTTTTTTACAATTATATACCTCGACAATAACTAAAAAAATATCAAATGATATGTGGGTTACTTTATTTTGTTTTATTTTTTACTCTATGAAGTGTTAATGGAGTAACGCCAAGAAAACTAGCTATATGTTTATCGTAAGTAGAGTTTAAGTAAAGTGGGTTCCATCTTATTAAATCCAAATACCTATCCGATGCATTCATGGTTACAAATGTGTGAACTCGGTGAGATAACGTAAGAATAATCTCTTTCATGAAATCAAGATAGAAATTCATTAAAATCGGGTTATCAAAACCCAGAGATTCTAATTTACTCATATCAACTATTAAAACATGTACTTCTCCAATAGCCTCTACATTCAAAATTTGCGGACCATCTCCAAATACACGCGCATCTCCGATAAGATGACCTTCTGCACGAAGGTGATCATTAAGTTCTTCCCCTTCGTTATTAATACTGTAAGACCTAGCGGCACCTTTTAAAATGAGCATTAAGTTCTTGGCAGTACCGCCACATTTATGAACCGTTTCTTTGTTTTTTATGACTTTATACTTTGAAATAGATAGGAAAATCTCACGTTCATTCTTGGGTAAATAAGGGTAGAACTTTAGTAGTAAATCTTGTATTTCTGAATTTGAGAACTTCATTTTGCTAGATGTAATAATTTAATGTCTACCTACAGTTTCAAAACGAATTGATACGGGCTTTAAGCGTCAAATTTAGCAAATACAAACCGAATAGAAAACCAGTCCATTTAATAGGTCCATGGGTTTTTCTTCATGACTTTAATTCGCATGACTTGCCACTGTTCTTTTTCCAAGTTGCCACATTAAAATCCCACTCGTTAGGTACATCCATATTACATAAGCTCCTGATGGAATAGCCATTTCTACATTTCCTAAAATAGATGTAGCTATTACAAAAGCTAAAGCTCCGTTCTGTACGCCACTTTCTACTGTAATTGAAATTGCACTTTTTAGATTTAATTTAAATAGGGTAGCTGTTAAATAGCCCAACCCCATAGTAACCAAATTTAATAGCAAAGTAACCAATGCTACCTCTTGCATTGCAGTAACTATTATGTCCAAATTTGCAGCTAATACAGCCATAAGGACTAAAACAAAAATTACCGAAGAAGCCATACGCATTACTTTTTTCATTCGTATGGCAAAGCCTGTTTTGAATTTGCGAATGAGCATCCCAATGAAAATTGGAATAACTGTAATTCCCATAATTTGAATGATGGTATCTATTACAGGCAATTTAATTATAACATCTGTTCCACTTCCAAAATAGGCTAATGTGTACGTTAATATAAAGGGGATTGTTAATATACTAACCATACTTGTAATGGCCGTTAAGGTAACGGAAAGCGCAATATTTCCTTTACAAGCATGAGTAATTAAATTACTCGCTGGACCACCCGGACAACTGGCTAAAATCATTAATCCAATTGACATTACTGGACTTAAACCAAAAGCTATAGCGAGTGAAAACCCGACAATGGGCAACAGGATAAGTTGATTGGTAAGACCAATTAAAATGGCTTTAGGCTTCGTAATTATAACCGTAAAATCACCAGGAATTAAAGTCATTCCCATCCCTAGCATAATTATAGCTAAAGATAATGGTAAGAGTACTTCACTTATAATATCTGCTAAAGTCATTAGTTAATTAATGGTTTGATCGCTTTTACTAATGCTATTTCTTACCATATAACGGTATAACTCCAATAATTTTTGATTGTTAGGGTACACTTTTAGCGCATCCGACAAAATCATTATCGCTTCTTTTTGATTCTTATCATCCTTAGTTTCATACAAAGTTAAGATGTAATTGTAGGCGTATTTAGGATTTGTAGGCTCTAATTCATAGGCTCTTTTTAATCCGCTAATTTGCCCTTTACTATTTTGCATACCACCTTCATTCAATCCCATGAAATAATGAAACTCTGCATTTTCTGGAAACATACTAATCGCTTGTAATATAATAGTTTTCACATTAGCAGATTCACTTTTACCACTATAGAGAATAGCTAAATTGGTGTACGGACTCACCTGTAACGAATCCATTTTCAAGGCTAATTTAAAAGCCTTAACTGCTCTTTTATAATCGCCTTGTTGCTGGTAAAACTCTCCAATTAATGTTTGTCCGTTAGGGAAATCTGAATTGCCCTTTAAATAGATGAAATACTCTCCGTTAACTTTATTCCAATCACTTCTTTGCTGCGGGTTTAGTGTTGCCACATCTAAATTACTTACCGTTCTAAATGCCATAATTCGCACCGCTTTTACGGGGTCTTTTAAACCACTCAATCCTGGTTCTTTACGAATTTGATTTGGGTAGGATAATAAGGACACAAAACCCGCTTGACGTACCAAAGCTTCTTTATGTTTTAGCGATTGTAAGATTAAATCGAATGCCTTTGGGTCATTAATATATTGCAAGTATTCTAACGCTGTTGATTGAACTATAGTTGGAACCGAATCATTTTCAACTAAGTTGGTAAGATGAAACAACGATCTTTCATTTAGCAAAGATCCCGGAATTAAATCATCCGAGAAATGATAGGCTCTTTCTTTTCCATACCATTTAATCACTGCGCTTTCTGCCCATTTAGCGCTTTTATCGGTATGGCAACTATTACAGGCGTTTGAGGTATTGTATTTTACCGATTGGTCAGGTCTTGGGACTCTAAAACTATGATCTTTTCGGTAATCATTTCCCATATATACCTTACCATCCATGTGACAGCTTACGCAAGATGTACCTTTTTTCCCCGTATGATGATGATGACTTTCTGAATCGTATTTTGGTTCATGACATTGCAAACAAAGTGCATTACCTTCCATTTTCATTTCGCCCGAATGTGGGTTATGACAGTTACTACACGAAACATGATTTCGGTACATTTTACTGGATAAAAATGAACCATAAACAAAATCCTCTTGATCAATCTGGCCATCTGCTTCATAGAATGATTTGGTTAAGTTTTGTGGAATAAAACGATGTAAGAATTCATTAGAAGGGTCGCTTAAATCTTCCAGCATCGTTCTTCGCGCATGACATGCTCCACAATTATCTATTTGGGCTTTTTGATCGGTTAATGCACCTCCTAAATACCGGTCTTTTACAGATGAATCGGTTTGTGCATCTAGGTGTTTCCCTCCAGGCCCATGACAGGCTTCACAAGCCACATTAATTTCAGCAAACGAAGTAGAAAAGCTATCGGTGTTTTCGTTGTAATTCTTTTTTAAATGCGTTGAGTGACAAGAAGAACACATGGTATTCCAATTCTGGCCACCTTTTGACCAACTCAACCAATCGTGGGGTTCAACAATAGAATCTGCACTTTGGTGAAACCATTTATTTTGCTCGGTATCCCAAGTAGCTCGAAGCGTTTGAAACCTGCCGTTCTCGGCTTTCAATAAGTATTGTTGTAATGGATGCCAGCCAAAAGTATAAGCTATTTCGAAGGTTTGAACGGGTTCGTTCTGATCCTTAATCTCTACAAAGTATGCGGTATCATTTTGCGTGAATTTGTACTGGATTTGATCGGCAGAATAAGTAGTATTAAAATCAGCTTTTACATACTCTTTAGTAGCTTTTTGCATAGCGTAAAAGTGGTCCGATTTTTTCCAATCCTTGTGCTCTTCTTGATGGCATTCCTTACAGCTTTCCGCTCCAACATATTCCGGATGGGAAGCTGGGGTTTTAATTTCTGAATAGGGCTCTTTTTTTTCATCCGTACATGCAGTAAGAATAGTCAAAAAAACAAAAAAGCCAAGAAAAAAATTACGCATAGGAAGACCGGTTTCAGCAAATGTAAAATTATTATTTAATTTGGATTATCCCTTAAAATCAACCTTCGCGTGAGAGCCATCACAAAAAGGCTTATTTGCTGAAGCACCACATCTGCAAATTGCAGTCATTCCGGATTTTGTTTCCGTGTTGCCGTCAATACCAGTGATTTCAAATGTGCCTTTTATTAGCATCGGACCGTTTTCTTTCACTATTGCAGCTACCAATGGTTTTTCAACATCATTTTTAGTTTCAGTACTATCAATGTATCCAAGTGCTCCAGATGGGCATTCATTAATTTGCTTTTTCAACTCCGTTACCGAAGCATTTTCTTGTTTCAACCATGGGCGTTCATTCGGGTTGTACACTTTTGGCAACATTTGCACACACACCGCAGCATGAATACATTTTGAGGGTTTCCATAAAATGGTTAATTCATCCTTAATGTACTTTTTTGTAATTTCTTTTTCCATGAAAATGGTATTGATTGAACGCCTAAAGTACGGAAAATTCTTTATGGATTTTGCTATGTATATTTCATCCTTTTGCAATACCCTTTGAAACATGAAGTGGTCATTGCTTAATGATTCTTAATGCCCTAATGTTTAAACCCTTTGCATTGCCTTTGAAACATTAAGAAGTTAAGAAAATGAAGTGGTCATTGCTTAATGGTTCTTAATACCTTAATGTTTAAACCGTTTCCATAGCCTTTTTAAACATTAAGAATGTTATGGAAAAATTAAGTGGTCATTGCTTAATGATTCTTAATACCTTAATGTTTAAACCCTTTGCATTGCCTTTGAAACATTAAGAAGTTAAGAAAATGAAGTGGCTTTGCTTAATACTTAGGACCATTAATCTTCTAGCTCTTTGAATAAATCATTTACGATAGGTTTCATTGATTTTGTGATGTTATCCGTGAAGAAGTTAATAAGCAACCCTTGAGGTTTCTCTAGGAGCTTCATATAGGTCATAAGTTGGGCTTCATGAACTGGCAATACATATTCAACCGTTTTCAACTCTACCACAATTGTATCATTCACTAACAAATCAAGACGTAATTCTGAATCCAAATTAATTCCTTTGTAATGTACTGGAACTCGTACTTGTTGCTGCACTTTAAATCCATTTGAAATTAATTCGTGCTTCAAACATTTCTCGTAAACGCTTTCTAGTAATCCAGGGCCAAGTTGTTTATGTACTTCTATGGCACACCCAATTATTTTATAGGATAGGTCGGTGACTTGAGATTTAGTCATAATGTGGTTTTTAATTGGTTAAAGTTTCCTCAAATATAAATCATTTAAAAGGTCATTGCTTAATGATTCTTAATGCCTTGATGTTTGAACCGTTTGCATTGTCTTTTTGAAACATTAAGAAGTTAAGAAAAATGAAGAAACCTTTACCTAATGGTTCTTAATGCCTTAATGTTTCAACCTTTGCATTGCCCTCAAAACCATAAAGAAGTTAAGGATTCAACCAACCGGTTCTCTCTACTTTTTTATCAGGAGTATGGGTAGATATAACTTGCTTTCGAAGCAATACTATTTGCTGCAACAACTTCTCGTATTGTGACTTACTAGCTTTTGATTTCTCCTTAAAAATAGTAGCATTAAGACTATTCAACACTTCAATTAGCGAGTCCGTTTTATACTTCTTTGCGGCTTCTGTCAATGAGGTGTGAGGTAGGTTTACTTTAACTAACCAAGATTTACTGGCAATGATTACTTGTCCGTAATCTGCAGTGTGAATGGCTTTCTTTAATTGTGAAAATGAGTATGATTCAGAGTCTAAGTAGGCTACTCGTTTTTTCTTAATCCAACTTATTGTGATTTTTAAACCCTTGTAGAGTACGATTAAAAGTAATAATCCGTAAATCACATATTTAGCGAAGGTCAAGGGTGGATATCCCAATATTAACAGTGGTTCATCGGACTTCTCTTCTGCGATGGTTTCTTTTTGCAACGATTTCTTAATCGTTTCTAGCATAGCCAAATCCGCGTTAGGTTGGACTTGAATATGGATAGAGTCTATCCGTTTTTTGTAAAATTTCTTCGTGCTATAATTCCAATACACATACTCCACCGGTGGAAGAACGACTTCTCCTTCTTTTTCAAAAAGGTAGTTCACCGTTTCTGACCGAGATGCGGATACGCCCGTTTTGCTTTTGTTGGTTTTTACCTTTGGCCTTTTAGGGTATAGGCTAACGCCCGAAATGCTATCCGATTTTGTTGCTGGAATAAACTCAGATAACGTTCCATTTGCTGTTCTACTTATGGTGCGTTGCAAGACTTCGCCTAACTTAACATTGCTTAGCGGCTTAGACCAATTTTCTCTGACGGTTAAACTAGATGCGACTAACCAATTATTAGGGTCGTAGCCCAGTGGAATTGGCTTAACCGTTAGCGTTTTGGCCCTTGTTTTAGTGGTTCTTTTAATGCCTTTGTAGCCACCTTCTTCCGGACTTTCAATTCGAATTTCTAATACCGGAATCTCAATGGTTCCGTTTTTAGTTGGGAATAGATTGTAGTAAAACTCAACCCCTGAATAACGTTGATTCCCCACCATTTTTGAGGTGCTCACCGACCTGAAATATACCGTTAATGCGCCATCTACTTTTATGTTTCCTACATCAACACCTGCAGTGAACCATGTGGTTGTGAAAACCGAAACCTTCAATTCTACGGGCTGTCCAATGTAGGCTGAGTTTTGATTCAACGAAACATAACTCATTAACTTCTGGCTCATTACCGAAAAAGAAACTAGCCAAAACAAAAGCGATATGGAAATACCTCTTACCATGGATGGGTTGTTTTTTCTACTTCTACCAATTTCTTTTTTACTTGGTATTTAAATTTCTTGGTCAAAAATAAAGCGGGGTCATCATCTACTTTTCGCATTAAAATATTTTTAGGTATTTCCCCATTTCCAGATTCAAAATCATCGGGTAACTCATCTAATTCTTTGCCTTTGCGCTGGTCTGTTTCTACGGTTTCTTCCAAGCGTTCTTTTTGCATGTCTTTTTCTGTTGCCTCTTGGCCACCACCACTCAAATCTTCTGGGGATTTATTACGCTCATTTTGAGCTCTATCCTTTTGCGTATTTAATCCAACCTCTTCGGGCGCTAGTTCGCCCAACTCCGCAATTGCGCCTGTGATATGGTCTAAATTATTTGCCGCATTGGTATTGTTTGGGTCCCGTTTAAGCACCTTTTCAAATACTATTTTGGCTTCATCTAGCCTTCCTAATTTGGCATA
>CAXMPG010000097.1:0-9694 GCA_964195485.1 uncultured Desulfobacterales bacterium | reverse complement strand
ATGCTGGTTTTATTAAAATTTAATTCGGTACAAAAACATCGGGAAAACAGCTGTTTGCTACTTCTGACTTAAGCTTTGGTTTCCAGTAGTATAGCCTTTTGAACACGAGTTTTGGAGTTGATGAGGTTTTGTAAACCGATAGCCTACTCTTGATTAAACTGTGTGTCATTTTTTTTAATCCAATTCTTAAGTCGGTTCTAAGGTGTTTGTCATATTGGTAAGTTAGCGTTTATCCAAAGATATTCGAAAGCGTTAGTAAACCTTAGTACCTGTTCCAAGCACCGCCAAAAACAATGTATACGGCTAATTGTTCTGGTCCAACAGCTAAGTCAACACCCATGTACATTCCTAATAAACGAGCTCCAAGATATCTAAAACCGGCACCACCAGAAAAGTATACAGGGTTTTCAGAAATGGTGTTAAATTGGTTGAAAGCCTTTCCTGCTCCGGCAAAGCCTACGGCTGCCCATCGTTTGTTAAAATACCACGTTTGTTCGGTTTCCAGTACAAGGGTTTTTTGACCTTGGTACCGCATAACAGGTATTCCTCTTAAGTCTACGAATGGGAGGGCATAATAGGGCGCATTTTCTGTGGCTCCTTTATAATCGGCTCTAAACCCCATTACGTAATTAGGGGAGGTTGGAATATATGCGATGGCAAAAGTCTCCATATTATCATAGTTAAATGTAGCGCCCCAGGCTTTTCGGCTGATCATATCTTTAACCTTTATATAGAGTCCTTTTTTAGGAGTCATTAGGTTGTTTCTACTATCGTAATACAGATTTGGTGTTATTAATGAGTTTATGCTATTTAATTCCAATTCACTAATCCAATCGGGTAACTCTGCATTCTTAATAGCGATTTTTGATGAAAAATACACGTATTGAACACCCGCAAAGAACCGGTCAAAAAAACGAACATCTAAGCCTTGAACAATGGGTAGCCCTTTATAATTAAAGGTAATCGGTTTATTGAGCTTGAAATTCTCATTACCATAATAATCTAAATTGATAGACATCCATCCTACCATTCCAGTATATCTTAAACGGTCATTTAACCAATAGCCTTTATAGGCTAAACCTGTTCCCCAAGTTCCGTTGGCAGTTCCCATTCCAAAAGCAATAGCCCTATCAGGAGGGTTTCCGCTACCAAAACTGTATCTTAATTCTTTTTTTCTTGATTTAGAAAAGGGGTTGAAAAAAACAGCGCCACCAGCAGCACCAAATCCTAATGCAGGTTCAGTAATTAACCCAACTACGGGTAAAAAACCAGACTGAGAAAGCATGAATTCACTAAAATCGAATTTTTGATCTAAGGTATCTGTAAATAAATGGACAGAGTCTTGCTGTTGAGAGAATCCTACATGGCTAATAGAAGCGATTAAAACTAGTATGACTAATGATTTTCCCTTTAGCACAATCGTAATTTGGGTGTAGTATTATTTCCCTTGTCTTTTTTGACCTCTGGTTTTAGGCTTTTTGTATTTAGACTTTATTTTCTCACGGTAAGAACCTCCCAGGTTGACTTTCATGTTTTTAGCTTTCTTTTCGTGAAAGCCAGGAGCTAATTCACTTCTTTTCGAGCCTAAAACGTACGAACGGTCATGTGTATCAGGAATTTCTTCGGTAATTAATTCCTCGTCAATTTCAATTCCACTAGGTAGAATTTCAACATTTACTTTTTGCTTCATCATGCCCTCAATATTCTCAAAGAGACTATGATCCATGTCTGATACAAAAGAAATGGCAATACCTTTTTCTTCAGCTCTACCCGTACGTCCAATACGGTGAATGTAATTTTCTGGGTGTTCCGGAATATCAAAGTTAATAACGTGAGTTACTCCTTCAACATCAATACCACGCGCAATAATATCTGTGGCAATTAATAATTTACATCTTCCATCTTGAAATGCTTTTACGGAACGAATTCTGTAATTCTGCATTTTATTAGAGTGAATAACGCGACTTAACTCTGGGTAATCAGCTTCTACGCGTTCAAATAAACGATCTGCAAAACGTTTGTTTTTTACGAAAATCAAAACTTTTGTAAACTCTTCATCATTTTCAATTAAATGATTCAATAGATTTACTTTAGAATTGAAGTTAGGTATATGATATAGTTTTTGTTCAATTTTCTCTACAGGAGTTCCGGTAGGAGTGATGGTTACTTTTACGGGCTTAATGAATTTACCTAAAATTAATTTCTCAACTTCAGAATTCATGGTAGCCGAAAACATAATGTTTTGACGTTTTTCTGGAAGTAACTCGAAAATGGCATTTAATTGGGTTCTGAAACCCAAGTTCATCATTTCATCTACTTCATCAATAACCAATTTCTTGATTTGTTTTAGTCGTAAAGCGCCCGTTCTACCAAGGTCATATAACCTACCTGGCGTGGCAATAACTAAATCAAGCCCTTGAAATGCTTTTTCTTTTTGGGTGTTAATATTTGTCCCACCGTAAAAAGCGCCAACTCTAAGATTAGAGAATTCTGCCAACTTTTCGGCTTCTTCTGCTACCTGTAAGGCAAGTTCTCTGGTTGGAACAAGTACCAACATAGAAGGGTGCATACTTTTGGTATAGGTGTACATCCTTACTAGCGGTAATAAATACGCCCACGTTTTACCCGTTCCAGTTTGTGCAATACCAATCATGTCTTTACCCGACATAACTACCGGAAAAGCTTCTTCTTGAATAGGTGTTGGTGATACGTATCCTACTTCTTCAATTGCGCGAAGAATGGTGTTGTTTAAATTTAAATCGGTAAAATCCACGTGTTTGTATTTGGTGCAAAGGTAGCATTCATAAAGGTATTTAGGGTAGTTCGTATAAGAATCTAATTTGCAATGAATATTAACCTTAGAATTCTTAATATTGGGGGTAAAATGTACATTTGTAACAAAGAGAAATTTAATGAGTGAAAAAGAAAAGTTTTACGAAAACTTAGAACAAAAGTTAGAAGAACATCACAAATTTCCGAGTACTTATTTATTCAAATTTATTGTACCTAATAACCTACACTCCTTAGCCGCGGTTGAGGCTTTGTTTAGTAATAAAGCGGTTATTACCACACGCGAATCTAAAAACGGAAAGTACATTAGTATTACTGGAAAAGAGATAATTTTACAAAGCGTGGAAGTCATAACTGTATATCGAAAAGCAGAATCAATTAAGGGTTTAATGTCTTTATAATATACCAAATATAATTATGAAAATTAATCATACAGCCGTTGAACGGTTTATAAAATACGCTAAAATTGATACCCAAAGTGATGGGCATTCAAGCACTATTCCGAGTACAATGAAGCAAAAAGACTTAGCTAAGGTTTTAGTGGCTGAGCTTTTAGCGTTAGGTTTATCAGATGCTGCCATGGATGAATGGGGCTATGTTTATGCTACTTTACCTGCAAATACAGATAAGACTAATGTGCCGGTAATTTGTTTCTGTTCGCATATGGATACTTCTCCTGATGCGCCCGGAATTAATGTTAAGCCTATTATTCACAAAAATTATGATGGGAGTGATTTGGTTTTACCCGATGATAACTCTATTGTTATTAAAGCTTCAGAGCATACGGATTTGAAAGCCCAATTGGGTAATGATATTATCACGGCTTCAGGCTTAACATTGTTAGGAGCAGATAATAAAGCAGGATTGGCAGAGATAATGGATGCTGTTCATTATTTCACAGAAAACCCAGAGGTTAAACATGCCGAATTGAGAATTTTGTTTACTCCAGACGAAGAAATTGGTCGTGGAGCAGATAAAGTGGATATCAAAAAGCTAGGTGCTGATTTTGGATATACTATTGATGGAGAAACGTTAGGCTCTATTGAAGATGAAACCTTTTCGGCAGATGGTGTAGAAATTGAAATTATAGGAGTAAGTGCACATCCTGGTTTTGCAATGGGTAAGATGGAAAATGCGATACGTATCGCAGGTGATATTCTAGCTGCATTGCCAAAAGATAGATTGACTCCAGAATCAACCGAAAAAAGAGACGGGTTTATTCACCCACTAGAATGTAATGCAACGGCAGAAGGGGCTAAAATCACTTTGATTGTTCGCTCGTTTAAAGATTTTGAACTAAAACTATTTGAAACGGAGTTAGAAAACATCGTTAAAAATGTAATGCATTTTTATAAAGAATCGTCTTATAAATTTACGGTTACCGAACAGTACCGTAACATGAAAAATATTTTAGATAAGCATCCTCAAGTTGCTGATTATGCGGTAAAAGCTATTGATAGGGCGGGTATTGAAGTAAAACGAGGAAGTATTCGTGGCGGAACAGATGGTTCTCGTTTATCGTATATGGGATTACCTTGTCCAAATATTTTTGCGGGTGAACATGCTTTTCATTCTAAAAAAGAATGGGTAAGTGTTCAGGATATGCAGAAGGCTGTGAAAACAATTATTAATTTAGCGATGATTTGGGAAGAGGAAGCCTAAATCGATAAAATAAAACTAATATGAAAAAAGTAATTGCAATAATTGTAGTCGTTTTATTGGCTGTTCTAGCATACCTATATTTTGTTCCTTACAGTGAGGGGGATAGAGTAGGTACTATTATTAAAGTAAGTAAAAGAGGAACTATTTTCAAAACATATGAAGGCCAGCTAAACGTAAATACTTTTGGTGCTATTAAAGGTAAAAGTGGGTTAACCGAATCTTTTGAGTTTTCTATACCTGATGATCCTGAGTTAATCGCAAAAATAGATGGTATGATGGGTCTTCCAATAAAACTTTCTTATGAAGAAAAGTATTACTTATTTCCGTGGTTAGGGGAAACAAAATATTTGGTTACGGATGTAGCACTAACTAATGTCCCTGCTGAAAACAGTAATGATTATCCGCGTAATTAATTCCAATTTCTTTGAGTAACTCATTTGGTAAAATATTCAAATTAACTAGCCATGGCGAAAGTCATGGGGTAGCTATTGGTGGAATAATTGATGGTTGTCCTGCAGGGTTAGTACTCGATTTTTCTGCTATTCAATATGAATTGGATAGACGTAAACCGGGGCAATCAAGTATTTCTACTCCGCGTTCAGAGGACGATAAAGTAGAATTTCTTTCGGGTATTTTTGAAGGTAAAACAACTGGTACGCCTATTGGATTTACCATTCAAAATAAAGACCAACGGTCTAAAGACTATTCGAAATTAAAAGAGGTATACAGACCATCTCATGCGGATTTCACCTATGATTCAAAGTATGGATTTAGAGATTACCGTGGTGGAGGACGTTCATCAGCACGCGAAACAGCTACTAGAGTTGTAGCGGGTGCTATTGCCAAACAAATTTTAGCACTTAAAGGAATATCTGTTGCTGCATATGTGAAAAGTGTAGGTACTATTTCCATGCAAGACGAGGTTAAGTTTAATGAGATTTCAAATGCTGAAAACTCCATTGTACGCTGTCCTAATACAGCTGATTCCCAGAAAATGGAAACGGCTATTAATGAAGCTCGCGAAAGCGGAGACTCACTTGGAGGAGTTATTCATGCGGTAATTAATGGTGTTAATCCTGGATTAGGTGAGCCGGTATTTGATAAGTTCAATGCGGTTTTAGCTTACGCGATGATGGGAATAAATGCCGTAAAAGGCTTTGAAGTTGGTTCGGGTTTCTCTGGTAGTAAAATGCGTGGTAGTGCGCATAACGATGCTTTTGCAATGGATGGAGATTCTGTTCAAACTAAAACCAATAACTCAGGCGGTATTCAAGGAGGCTTAACTAACGGAGAAGATATTACGTTTAATGTGGCATTTAAGCCGGTAGCGACTATTTCTAAAGCTCAAGATACAGTGACTAATAAATTAGAATCTACCATTATTTCAGCTAAAGGTCGTCATGATCCATGCGTTGTTCCAAGAGCCGTTCCTATTGTGGAAGCAATGGCAGCCTTAGTAACTTTAGACTTCTTATTACGAAGCAAAACAAATAGAGTAGACCAATTATAAAGTGGAATACGATTATGACTATATCATAATTGGTAGTGGCTTTGGAGGCTCAGTTTCTGCGTATCGCTTATCTCAAAAAGGATATAAGGTTATCGTTATAGAAAAAGGTAAACGCTTTGCAGCGGATGACTTCCCGAAAACGAATTGGAACTTGCGTAAATGGCTTTGGTTACCTTCTTTACGATTTCACGGAATATTCAAAATGACGTTTTTTCGTCATGTAGGAATACTTTCTGGGGTAGGTGTAGGTGGTGGTTCATTGGTGTATGCAAATACACTTCCAGTGCCAAAATCAGCATTTTTTAATTCAGGTAGTTGGCAAGGAATTGCCAATTGGGAAGCGGAATTAAAACCGCATTACAAAGAAGCTAAAAGGATGTTAGGAGCTGCTCCAAACCCTTATTTAGGCTCAGCCGATAAGGCGCTATTGGAAGTCGCTAAAAAGAATGATTTAGAAAAAGAGTTTGTACCTGCTGATGTGGCTATTTATTTCGGTAAAGCGGATAAAGAAGTTAATGACCCGTATTTTAATGGTGATGGTCCTACGCGTACTGGATGTACATTCTGTGGAGCGTGTATGACCGGTTGTCGATTTAATGCAAAAAATACGCTTGATAAAAACTACTTGTATTTGGCGGAAAAAAATGGGGTAGAAGTATTGCCTGAAACGCTGGTAACCAATGTGATTCCTAAAAACGAAAATGGCTCAGATGGATATTTGGTAAAAACAGAATCTTCCATTAAGATATTTAAAACCAAGAATTCATTTAGCGCTAAAAGCATCATTTTTTCTGGAGGCGTTTTAGGAACGGTTAAATTATTATTAGATTTAAAGAAAACGACCTTACCCAATTTATCTAACCGTGTGGGTGAAATGGTTCGAACCAACAATGAAAGCTTAATTGGAATTGTATCCGAAAACCGTAACCAAGATATGTCGGAAGGAATTGCTATTGGCTCCGTATTGCATACGGATGAAAATAGTCATTTAGAACCGGTAAGATATGGTAAGGGTTCCGGGTTTTGGAAAGTTATGATGCTCCCATTAGCCAATGGTTCCAACGTTTTTTTGAGACTAGTTAAATCCATTAAAGAGTTAATTCTTCATCCATTAAGTTACGCCCAAATTATTTTTAATAGCAAGTTTGCAGAACGTTCAACCGTATTGCTTTTTATGCAAACCTTGAATAGTACGTTAACCTTAAAGAATACCTTTTATGGATTAAACTCCATTGTAAAGGATGGTGAAAAACCGGCTGCATTTATACCTGAAGCGGTGAAATTAGCCAATGATTACGCCAAAGAGGTAGGTGGTAAACCTATGGTGGTGACTACGGAAACTTTATTTGGAATTCCTACTACGGCACATATTTTAGGTGGTGCGGTAATGGGCAAAACCATAGAAGAGGGAGTAATCAACGAAAAACATCACGTGTTTGGATATGAGAATATGCAAGTTTGTGATGGTAGTGCCGTTTCTTCAAACCCAGGGGTAAACCCAAGTCTTACCATAACTGCTATGACCGAGCGGGCAATGAGTTTCGTGAAGAATAAATAGAACGAATAGGGATTGGTATTATTGGTGGGTATATTTCATATATTTACATTTAAGAAAAAAAAATATATTATGGAAGGTCCAATAATTGTTCAAAAGAAACCTTATGTGATGGACATGGAGGCTGGTAAAAAAGCTTTTTGTACATGTGGTAAATCAGATAATCAACCATTTTGTAATGGTGCCCATAAAGGCACGGGGATGTCGCCTATAATTGTAGCTATTGAAGAGCCAAGAAAGGTTGCTTGGTGTGGGTGTAAGCACTCAAAAAATGGCGCTTTTTGTGATGGTTCACATTCAAAATTATAAGTTATAAAAAAGCCTGACTAAATTAGTCAGGCTTTTGCTTTTTATAGCTTTTCAATAATTAATACATCTTGAAAGTCAAAGCTTTTGCTTTTATCTCTTCCGCACCAATGGCCGTAACTAGTGGTGTTTATTTTAAATCTTTTTGTATTGATGACTTCATTTAGAAGGTAATCTTCTTCAAAGGCAACGTTAGCCCCTTTTACTTTAGCATCCATCAAATAATATCCGTCCATTTTATGGCTAAAATTAAACCCTGAATTCTGTGACATGTATTTGGAGTTTTCTTCGTTTATAATAAAGAATGTTGCAAAGATAATTCCTCCTGGTTTCATTACTTTCTCTAACTCATCAAAGTAATTTGCAACTTCTCTTGGAAGCATATGTGTGAAAACAGAAATAGAACAAGCAAAATCGAAATAACCAGGTTTGTAATTAAACGTATAGCTTGAAGCATCTGCGCCATTGTCACGATACAAATCATTAAGTAACGGAACGTAGGTGAAATGAAAGTTAGGAAATTTAGCAGAAATATTTGTTTCACACCAATTAACACCAAGTTCAATAACATCAAAACCTTCGTAAATAGCTTCTTCTGTAAGGTAGTTAGTCAAAGGGATAGAAACTCTTCCAATTCCACTTCCGATATCTAAAACGCGCGAATTTGGCTTTAAGCCTCCATGTTTCTTAAATAATTCTACGTATTGATTTCCTTGTCCTATGAAATCACCTCGACCAGTATAAATCAAGCCTTTAGGAGGCTTTAAGTCCGATTTTTTGGATAATAGATCTTCTGGTAAAAAAACCAGCCGTCTAACCCAGAACCTCCAAGATGAAGGTAAAGAATAATATATTTTTCTAAGCATGAATTGATGTTTTGAGTCTTGAAAATTTCACCCACTTAAATAATTGACTCTTCACAAACATAATATAGAAATAGGATTACTGCAATAGTAAAAGGGGTTAATTAGGGTCCCTGTTTTTATACGAAGTCTAGAGATTTAATATCTGCTAAAGCTTACGAATAACCATTAAACCATCACGTATTGGGAAAAGTACATTTTGAACTCTGGTGTCTTTTTGAACCATTTCATTAAAAGCTAAAATGGCCTTGGTATCAATTTCACCGAATGATTTTTCATCAATTACTTTTCCATTCCATAAAACATTATCGGCTATGATATAGCCGCCTTTTTTTACATTTTCAAATACCAAGTTATAATAATTGGTATAGTTGGATTTGTCGGCATCTAGAAAAACGATATCCCATTCATTCGTTAGGGTAGGAATAATATCAATCGCATTTCCAGTATGAAAATGAACGTTCTTTTCTAACCCAGATTTGGTAACGAATTCAGAAGCTAAATCTTGTAATTCTTCATTAATATCAATGGTATGAATCTCTCCATTACCGGTAAGACCTTCTCCCCAACAAATAGCAGAATATCCCGTAAAAGTACCTATTTCTAGTATTTGAGAAGGTTTAATCATGTGACTCAACATACTCAAGACTCTACCCTGAAAATGACCTGCAATCATTCTGGGATTAAGAATTTCAATCCACGTTTTGCGGTTTAATCGAGCTAAATCATTCGGTTCTATTTCCGTATGATCAACTACATATTTATCTAATTCGGGATCTAGGAAATTCATTTAAATGGCGTGATTTTTTGGAACGTAAATTAAAGAACTCAATTGTTTGGAATCAAAAATATCGTTGGCTACATCCATTAAATCAGAAGCCGTGATAGCTTCAATTTGGGCATAAATATCGGTTAGTAAATCCACTTTTCCATAGGTTAGTAAACTCTTACCTAGCGCTAACATAATGTTCAACCCGTTTTCGTGGCCTAGGGCAATTTGACCTTTAA
>CAXMPG010000096.1:0-29927 GCA_964195485.1 uncultured Desulfobacterales bacterium | reverse complement strand
GGTCTGTTTTTATTAACCCTATCATCCGTATCTATGGCCAAAGAGGGAATGTGGATTCCGTTGTTATTGCAACAGTATAACGCTACAGATTTAGAAAATATGGGGTTAAAAATATCAGTTAGTGATATTTATGATGCCAATAAATCAAGTATGAAAGATGCGGTAGTTCTTTTTGGTGGGGGCTGTACGGCTGAAATTATTTCAGACCAAGGATTACTATTAACCAACCACCATTGTGGGTATAGTAGAATTCAGAGTCACTCAACGGTTGAAAACGATTATTTAACCAATGGTTTTTGGGCTATGAATAGATCAGAAGAACTTCCAAATGAAGGCCTCTCCGTAATGTTTATTAAAGGAATTGAAGATGTATCGGATATCGTTCTAGCAGGAATTAGCCTGAATACGTTAGAACAAAAGCGTCAAGAAATTATTAAAATAAGAATTGATTCTATTAAGAAAGTAGTTACTGATACTAAAGGGTACGGAGCTGATATCAAGCCTTTTTACCATGGTAATCAGTACTTTTTATTTATTACTGAAACCTATACCGATGTAAGGTTAGTAGGCGCGCCACCATCATCTATTGGTAAATTTGGATTTGATTCTGACAATTGGGTTTGGCCGCGTCATACGGGAGATTTTTCTATGTTTAGAATTTATGCAGATAAGGATAATAAACCCGCAGATTTCTCAGAAGATAATGTGGCTTTTAAACCCGCACATCATTTCCCAGTAAGTTTAGCAGGAATTAAAGAGAATGATTTTTCCATGGTATTCGGTTTTCCGGCTAGAACAAATGAGTATTTGCCATCTCCTGCTGTCGCGTTTATCATTAAAGAAGAAAACCCTTCAAAAATTAGAATGAGAGATGTTTCATTAGAGATTATTAATGAAGCGATGCAAACCAACGCAGAATTAAACATCCAGTATGCGGCAAAACAATCACGAATTTCTAACGCTTGGAAAAAGTATAAAGGTCAAATCATTGGTTTGAATAAAACGGATGCTTTGGGTAAGAAACAAATTATTGAAAATGAATTCAAGGATAAAGTAGCGAAAAATCAAAGTGACTTTTCGAAGTATAATGGCGTTTTAGAGGCGTATAAAAAAGAGTATACCAATTTCAAAGCATACTCTATGGCGAGAAGTATGTTTATAGAGATTTTTTACTACGGACCTGAAGTTTTACGTTTCTCTCAAAGCTTTTCTATTTTAGCGAAAGAAAACGAACCTTTGGATAAACAAAAAGAGCGTATTGAAGCATTAAAAATCAAAGCTGATAAGTTCTATAAGGACTACAGTGTGCAGGTGGATAAAGAATTAATGTATCAAATGATTCCAGAGTATTTAGTGTCGGTAACCACGAGTTTAGTGCCGCCAATGGTATTCAATATGTTTGGATATAATGACCAGAAGAGGGCAGACAAAACAACAGAAGCAGTGTTTAAGAAGTCCATTTTTTCATCTAAAGAACGGTTATTTAAATTTTTAGACAGCTATAATGAGAAGTCATATAAGAAAATTTATGGGGATCCAGTTCTGGTGATTTCAGATGATATTTTGAACACCTATTCTGAAATGGTATCTCCTTACTATAAAAAAGGAAATTTAAAATTAGATAGTATTCAACGGGTATACATGGCTGGTTTACTGGAAGTATTACCGAATAACAAAACCTATTTCCCAGACGCTAATTTTTCGCTACGTTTATCGTACGGTAAAGTAATGGGGTCTGAACCTGTAGATGGAATGGTGTATAAATATTACTCTACCATGGATGGAATTGCACAGAAAAGAGATACTTCTTCGTATGAGTATAACGTTCCTCAGAAATTAATGGATTTGTATGAAGCCAAAGACTTTGGCCAGTATGCGGATTCTGCAGGGAAAATGCACGTGTGTTATACTGCTACAAATCACACATCAGGTGGAAACTCTGGAAGTCCGGCATTAAATGGCAAGGGTGAGCTAGTTGGATTAAACTTTGATCGTACTTGGGAAAGTACCATGAGTGATATTATGTATGATCCAGAGATTTGTAGAAACATTATGGTAGATATCCGTTACGTATTGTTCATTGTAGACAAATATGCTGGAGCAACGCATTTGATAGAAGAAATGGACTTGGTGAAGTAAAAGCCAATTTAAATTAATAGTAGTGGCTCTTGGGGATTCTCAAGAGCCATTTTTTTTACCTCTCGTAAAAATCATACTCAATGAGTTCTAAATTAATCGGGACAAAGCCCGCAGGAATTTCTGCTTCGGACTCTTTTAAGGATAAAAAATAAGTGTGAATATTATTTGTATCGTAATCCAAGCTAATGTGAAAATGACGGGCGAAATAAGCGCGTAGGCCATAATTACCGTTAAGTGACCTAGGAATAGTAATGTCGGTATTTTCAGGAACGTAATTCCCAATAGCATACATGTCATGCAATTCATCTTCATTCCTTTTTGATTTTCCGTAATTAAATCCGGTAAGGACTAGAGCACCAATAAGCCCAATAATTGAGATAATTCTAAAATTTCGTATTCCCTTGGAGTTTTCATCCAGTAGATTTAAAACAGGGTTTATGTAAGCGGCACCAATACCGGCAAGGCCAAGTGCAATAAAGGGTAGAGAAGTGGTGAGATAGAAGCCTCGTTGCTCTAAAGTAACCATTAACGGTAGTGAACCTGCTAAGCCTAATGAGATAAAGAACCCAAACGGTTTCCAGTTGATGAGTATAGGTGGATTTTTTAATTTCACTTTAAATGCCACAAAGGATAATAACATTAGGATGAACACTGGAATTAATTGCTCAAAAACCTGCTTTAATAGGCTAAAGTGGTTATCGGTGGTGGCTGAATACGACTTGGTAAATGTTCTAACGATTCGGTTATTGAAATAGTTTTCAATAGATTGATAAGAAGTGTCATTCCATAATAGAAGACCATAAACTACTACTGGAATCAGTGTTAATAGCAAGCTATACCCTAACGCTTTTTTGAATGACATGTTTTTATAAAACAACCAATAAAATGCAATAGTGACAATAGGAAACAATCCTTGAATTCCTTTACAAAAACTGGTTAGGAATATAAAAACGCCACTAATTAAAATGTTTAACACCAGTTTATTTTCTGTGATAAGTCCTTTCAATACAAAATATACGGAGGCGGTTGCAAATACGCCCATTAGTACTTCTTCAACATTATGAATATAACTCCATGAAATTACAGGAATCATAATCCAATAGAAAATGGGTAACCATATGATGCTTTTTAGCTGCGGTTGATCTTTGTAAATTAATTTCCAAATCAAAGAAATATTCCAAGCAGTAAGAATTGCCATTATGAAAGAGAAAATTCGCTCGGTATATAAACTGCTCCCTAAAACTTTAAAAAATGCGCCTTGAACCCAAAAGAATAGGGGTAATTGCTCGCTATAATCGGCCAGAAAGTATTTAGAAAACGTAAGAAACCAAAATGTTCCATACCCATTAGCCAAGTTATGAGATACAGCCGCATAAATTTGACCATCCATAAACATTCCATCTTGAATTGCTAGGGGAGCAATTAGGCCAATAAAAACAGCCAAAACAAAAATGTTATACGGTGTTTGGTTTTTCATAACTGATTAAATAATGCCGTTTAATCTCTTTTATCAATTTCCAGGATATAGAAGTTTTCCAGTGAATTTTTACGCGTGGCAGGATTTAAGAATTCTATGGTTAACTCGGCATTAGGAAAATTGTATAACCTCTTTTCTACCTTGTAAGTGATTTCTCCATTCTTCAAATCTTTTAACCCGCTATCATTCGTAAATAGAAATACATCCTTGTGAGTCGTAATGTCTTTGAGTCTATCAAAAGAAACCGATTCATAATTTTGCCCAGAGTAAAAATAAATATTGAAATAGTGCTTTTTATATAATATCAACTGATCACTTGAAATGTTTTTCTCTACCGCCCAATCGGCAAGTTTCCTACCCGATTGGTATTCATTTAAATTGGGGTAAAAATAGCCATTCATTACAATGTTGGTCAGAATTAGAGCCACAACGGAAGGGCCTAAAAGCTTGATGACTTCATTCTCTTTTCGGTACAATACAAAACCAAGGAAAAATAAAGTTAATGGCACCATCCACCAGAGAGCCTGTTCTGCTGGAAATATATAGTAAAGAATAAAGAGAACTAAGAATCCAATAAGAATGGAGAAGACCCATTGTATAATAGAGAATATGTTTCTTGCTTTCGGATTTTTGGATCTTAGAATAGAATCCATATACCCCGCGGTGAAAATTGCAGCCATAGGCATAATCACCATTATATAATGAGGTAATTTATAATGCGAAGTGGATAAAGCGATAAATGGAAAAATAAACCCTCCCATAGTGAGCATTTCATTAGAGCTTATAAACTTAAACCTAGCGGTGAATAGATTCCTGAATTTGGTAAACATGGCCATGATTCCAATAATTGACCAGGGTAAGAACTCCCATAAGTAATTGTGTGTGAAAAAGAAATAAGAGGAATCATCTTGCCATACGTTTTCACCCGTAATCCGGCCGAAACTCTGCTCCCAAAAGAAAAATCGAATTCCTGATACTCCCGTTTTGCCATTTACTAAGGCATCTGGATTTGCATCGAATTGTTGGTACAAGCCCCAAATCATTGGTGCTAATATTAATAGGACCAATCCAATACCTAAAATCCAGCGCACATTAAAAAGGTTCTTCCAATCACGCTTATATAATAGGTGAGTACCTAAAGCCATCACTGGAACAATAGCACCAATTGGCCCTTTGGCTAGCATGGCCAAACCTACAGCAGAAAAGGCTAAAATAAAGTGGGATATTTTTTTTGACTGTAAGTACGCATACCCTTGCCAAATAGCCATAATCACAAAGTTGGTCAATAAGGTATCGGTACGAACATCATGATTATGTAGAATGTAAACTTGACAGCTAGCTATTAAAATTGCGCTTAGAATTCCTGTATTCTTATTGTAAAGTCTTTTTCCTAAAGCATATGTAGCATAAACCCCCATGATGGTTATCAGGAAGTTGGGTAGCCTATAGGCAAAATGGTTTATCCCAAAGAGTTTAACGGAAATTGCGCTAAGCCAGAAAATGAGTGGAGGCTTATCTAAGTAGTTTATACCTAGGTGGTGTATTTGTAAGTAGCTTCCAGTTTTAGCCATTTCCATAGACATTGCCGCATATTGGGCAGCATCCACTTCCATAATATCTGGGACTATTAATCCAATTAGATAGACAATAAACAATCCTAGAAATGTAATAAGTGTAAATCCGCTTGGTATTTTGTACATATTAATAAGCTTAATCCGTTTGTACAAAATTGATAAATTAAAGGAGATTTAAAAGAACCAAAGGTTTTTTATTTTTAGCGTATTATTTAAGTTATTTGGTCAAAAACAGCTCTTGTGACCAAATAGTGCTAAATTGTGACTAAATATTTTCGAAACTTCAAGCGTCCATTTATCTTTGCAGCCTAAACGCAAAACTACCAAATATGAAAACTACTAAATTTATTACCGCAGTAATGGCAATTTTCGCCATCGCATTTCTTTCTACTTTAGAATCTTGTACTAAAGATGATGATAATGCCAGCTCAGGTTCGGTAACTGTTTCAAAAACAGGGTTGATTTCTTCTGAGGGATGGATAATGACCGCTGGGTCAATGACCTTTGCTGGACAAACATTCGATGTTATGGATGGAATGGATGAGTGTGAAAAAGATGATATTCTTTTTATCAAAACTGACAATACTATCTTAATGGATGCTGGAGCTCTTAAATGTGATCCAACTGACCCACAAACTGAATCAGGTGGAACATGGGCATTTAATAGTGACGAAACTGCTTTAATCATGACAGAAGGTACGGATGTTACGGAGTTAGAAATGACAACTTTGAGTTCGTCAACTTTAATTCTTGAATTGACAGAATATGATTCTACTTTTCAATCAGAGATCGTTATGAAACTTACATATACGCACTAAAAATATTACTGCATATCATACCCCCAAAAAATCGCTTCATGTATGAAGCGATTTTTTTTTGTCTAAAATTGGTTTATTAAATTCAATCTTGTCTAGAATTAACCCATTGGAGGTATCAAAATACGAAGGAAGATTTTTTTTGATGCATTTTTTAATTAATTATGAATTCGGTAAACGTTCAATTTGATTTACCTCTTCTTATTGATGGTTTCCTGCTGGTATTAAGCGATTAAGACTGCCAATCTGGTTTTTTATTTTAAAATGGTGCTTGGGTAATTTGGAGGGAAAACGTAATTACGACCAAATAGTGCTAAATTGTGACTAATTATTTTTAAAAAATTAATTGTAGCCTTATCATTGCAGCCTAAACACAAACTACTAATTATGAAAACTACTAAATTTATGACTGCAGTAATGGCAATCTTCGCCATTGCATTTCTTTCCACTTTTGAATCTTGTACTAAAGATGATGATACTAACTCAAGTTCAGGAACTGTTTCAAAATCAGGGTTAATTTCTGCAGAAGGATGGATAATGAACTCGTTTGTAACCGTAATTTCGGCCCCTTATGACACTACTTTTAATCAGTATGACCTAATGGATGCCTGTGAAAAGGATGACATTCTTATGTTTAAGTCGGATAAATCTATTTCAAGTGATGAAGGAGCTTTAAAATGTGATCCAAATGATCCACAAACATCTGATGAAGGTACTTGGGAATTAGCTTCAAATGATACTAAACTTATTATCACTGATGATGGGGAACAAATGGAGTTTACAATAACGACTTTAACTTCTACGGATCTAGTATTAGAGAATACGGAATATGATTCTGCTATAAGTGCTGAAATCACTATTAAAATAGGCTTTAAGCATTAAAAATAGTACGGCATATCACACCTTCCAAATCGCTTCATTTATGAAGCGATTTTTTTTTGCTTATACTTTTTGAAATAACTTAAATTGTATTGGAAAGGAACAAAAGGATATTACTTCTCGAAATCAATTTTGTCTAAGATTAATCCAGAAGCTGGAGCAATAAAAGTAAGAGGGTTCTCGCCACGTTTTTCTAGGAGTATAGAAAGTTCTGCCAAGTTGATTTCGTGTCTTCCTAATAGAATCAATTGTCCCATCATTAAACGTACCTGATTTCGCATAAATCCTTTAGAACTCACTTGATAAATAAAGCTGTGTTCTGGAAAGAAATTGGCAGTGTATTTTGTATTGGTAATGATTTGAGAAGTTAGAATTTCTCTTTCAAATTTAGTGTTGGCGGTGGGTTTGGTACAGAAAGTCCCGAAATTATGTTTGCCCAGAAAAAGCTGCGCCCCTTTTTTCATTAAATCAATATCCAACTCATGTTGAATAAAACTCATGATGGAAGCGCTAAACGGATTTTCCTTTTTTCCAAAAGCAAAAAGGTATTCGTAGTTTTTTGTTTTCGGAGTATTGATAATATTAAAAGTTTCGTCTACCTCTTCCACTCTTAAAGCTTTGATATCTGTTGGGAGGTTAAGATTGAAGAAATCTAAAAATTCTTGGCTATCAGGTAAAGGAGCTTCCAAGAATAACTCAAACGCGCTGTGATTTGCAGAAACCATAGCATCTGTTCTACTCGTACCTAATGTTTTAAAATTGGTATGACCAAGCGCAAATCGCATGGTCTTGTCAATCATAGAATGCACCGTTTTCAATTTAGGTTGTTTTGCCCAACCATGAAATCGGAATCCGAGATATTGAATGTGAATGAGGTAATAATATTTTTTTCGTTGCACCTTACTGAAATTTATTAAAGTTCAACTTTATCGTAATTATCAAATTCATCTAATCTTATAGTCGCCTCACCAGAGGCGTTATGACCTAATATTTTCGAGAATTTTGCCCCCCAAATAAACTCATCGTTTTTGTATGATGAACGTGAATGTATTTCTTGAGAGTAGGAATCATCATACGCATTGAGTTGAAGTAAAAGCTCTACGTTTAGACGCTTTAAATCTTCGTTTGACCAGTTGAATAACGGACTGTCTTCTAAAATAGGATGAACAATAGTCCAGCTAGAAACTAAAATTTTAATATTTTCATATTCTAACTTGAGCATTTGAAACTTTCTGGATGGTTGCCCATTTTCAGTTTCTACCCAAGAGATAATTAAATTTGCGGTTAAGTCAATTAATTGGCTGTTTTTCATGTTAGCTACACGTATCATTAAACCTTTTCCAGTACCCTGAAAAGGAGTAATCAATGCGTTTTTACTAAACATCATTTTGGCTTTCGGTTTTGAAAACCTCCCGTACAATAAACCGGTAGACATAGCAAAACTTAATAAGCCAATAAACGATTCAAAAGTAGATATGACATTATGAATAGTGTCCTGCGGGCTAACAGCTCCATAACCAACTGTAGTTAGCGTTTGGGCGCTAAAATAAAACGCATCTAAAAACTGACCGAAAAACCCATTAGGGTGAGCGCCTGAAAGTCCGTTGATATCAGTAAGCGTGTATGCAAGCGCAAAAATGGTATTTATGACAGTATAGGCAGCAAGCAGTACTAAAAAGAAGGTGCCCCATTTCATGGTCATAAACCAATGAAAAAAGCTAAACCTTTCAGAAAAGGTAAGTCCTGTTTTTTTGATATTAATACTTCCATTTTTATTAAGCAGACGACTACCTTCATTCGTTATTTTCGAACTAAATCCGGTGTCTTTAATAGAAGTTTTTCTTTTTAATGCCACGTAGAGATTATTTATTTCTGGCCTTTGTAATTGAATCCTAAATCATTGATTGTGTTTTCAATCACCGAATTATCAATATCTTCACCTGTGATTTTCACCGTGTTGTTGGCTAAATCAACTTCAACAAATTCAATTTTGTCTAATTTAGTTAAGTTTTTTTCTACAGATGATTTACAATGGTTGCATGTCATTCCGTCTACGGTAAACACTTTTTCGTTTGCGGCCATATCTTCTAGTTTTATAGTTGTTGGTATGTATTGTAATCTAAATCCGTTGAGTATAAGTAAAAATAAGGTGATGGCTGAAAGTATGGTGAACCAACCCAAATTCATTTCTTCGTGGTTATGACCACTTAAATCCATTCCAGGTAAAAGAAACCACTGTGCTGGAAACTGATTTACAATCACTCCCATGATTAATGCACCTCCAATAATACTGGTTAGGTAGGATATTAATGCTTTAGTGCCCATTGCTTGTTTAATTACCGTCATGGTAGCTGCGTTAGTTGCAGGACCCGCCATTAAAAATACAAATGCAGCTCCAGGAGATAATCCTTTCATCATAAGTACTGCAGCAATAGGAACAGAACCTGTAGCACACACATACATAGGGATAGAGGCTACCAATACAATGAGCATATTGAGGTAGGGGTTACTCATGTTGTTCTCAATAAACCCGTCAGGAATAATGGCTGCAATAAACGCTGCAATGGCTAAACCTACGACTAACCATTTGGCAATATCTTGTAAAAACGTTATAAATGCATAGTGTAAAGCGGTTTGAATTTTTGAACCTTTGATAGCTATTTCAGGCTCGTTTTCAAATAAATCTTCTTTGGTGTCATCTGTGGCATTGGTGAGTGCTCCCCCAAATATTCCGGTAATGAAAGCTGCGATAGGTCGGATTAACGCAAATGGTAATCCCAGTAAAGAGTAGGTAACCAACATGGAGTCTACACCCGTTTGAGGGGTGGAAATTAGAAACGAAACCGTTGCTCCCTTACTAGCTCCATTTTTATTAAAAGAAATTCCGGTAGGTATTACACCGCAAGAACATAAGGGTAATGGTATTCCTAAAATAGCTGCGTTAATGACAGAGGTGAGGTTTTTCCTACCTAAATATTTGGCGACTTTATGTTTTGGGAAATAGACATGTAAAACTCCTGCCAAGGCAAACCCCAAGATGAGGTAAGGTGACATTTCAGCGAATAGGTAAACCAATTCAAAGAAAAATTTTTGCAAGAAATCTAAAACTATATCCATAGTGCCTTTTATTTAAGCCTCCGAAAATTAAGCTATTTTTACTTCTTTTAGATATTGATACATGTCACGAACACTTTCAGGAATTGGAACGGTATCTCCATATTCATCAATTCTAACAAAAGTAATTTCCGTATCGCAAACCAAAATTTCTTCTTGGGTAATTACATTGTGTTTCCGAGCTTCTACTTTTAAGGTTACCGAGGTTGTACCCATTTTGCATACTTTACCGTAAATTTTAATAAGGAAGCCCACTTTTACCGCTTTACGAAAAACTACTTCGTCCACTTTGATGGTCACCATGTTTGGCGAATGGCAAACACTAGCCGCCATTGTACCGGCAGCTTCATCAATCCAGCTCAACATATTACCGCCAAATAGATTGCCGTGAACCCCGAGGTCCTTTCCCATACAAATGCGCTGATTAATAAATTCCATAGTGTTTATTTAAGCTGCAAAAGTAAGGAGATATTTGGTTCAAAACGGTAATGATTCAAAGCAAACACTAATCTGTTTATAAGAAAAATAGATGCATTTACAGAAATGCATTCTTGATTCTTATGTTTAGACTTGAGTTTTTCTAAGTACTGGAAGACTTTTCATTACATTAATTAGTTGATTGAATAGTGATTATGAGAATTCATTTTATTGCCATAGGTGGAAGTGCGATGCATAACTTGGCTTTGGCCATGCACGATAAAGGGTATAAAGTTACCGGAAGTGATGACGCGGTTTTTGAACCTTCAAAAGGACGCTTAAAAGCCGCTGGAATTCTACCCGAAATAATGGGGTGGGATGCCAAAAAAATAACCTCAGATATTGATGCCATTATTTTGGGTATGCATGCCCGAAAAGATAATCCGGAGCTATTGAAAGCGCAAGAAATGGGATTGAAAGTGTACTCGTACCCAGAGTTCATTTATAACCAATCACAAGATAAAAAGCGGGTTGTTATAGCGGGTAGTCATGGTAAAACCACGATTACATCAATGATACTGCATGTGCTGAACTATTATAAACGCGATTTTGATTACATGGTAGGTGCACAGTTAGACGGATTTGATCGCATGGTGAAGCTAACCAAAGAGGCGGAAGTCATCATTTTAGAAGGCGATGAATATTTGAGTTCTCCAATCGATATGCGACCTAAGTTTATTTGGTACAAACCACATGTAGCTTTGATTTCTGGAATTGCTTGGGATCACATTAATGTGTTTCCAACTTTTGACTTTTATGTAGCGCAATTTTCTGATTTTGTGAAAACCATAGAAAAAGACGGTTCTCTTATTTACTTTAATGATGATGTTGAAATCAATAAAGTAGCAAAAGATACCGATAGCTCAGTAACTGTATTTGCATACGGGACTCCAGAGCATAAAGTGAGTGCTGGTAAAACTTCATTAGTAGTGAATGGGGCAGAAGTGGCCTTAAATGTATTTGGAACGCATAACCTACAAAATCTAAATGGTGCTCGATTGGTTTTAAACCAGTTGGATGTAACTGATGAAATGTTTTACGAAGCTATCTCTAATTTTGGCGGAGCTGCTAAGCGATTAGAAACCGTTGCGGAAAATGAGCATACGGTTATCTATAAAGATTTTGCCCATTCGCCATCAAAGCTTAAAGCGACTTCAAGTGCCGTTAAGGCTCAATGGACGGATAGAGAATTGGTTGCCGTGATGGAACTGCACACTTTTAGTAGTTTTAATCCAGAGTTTTTGAAAGAGTATAGAGGCTCATTTGATACCCCCGATTATGCGGTGTTGTTTTACTTGCCAGAAACGGCAAAGCATAAAAATCTTCCAGATTTAACCTTGGAACAGGTTAAAGAAGCCTTTGGGAAAGAAAATTTAATCATCATTAATTCAACCGAGGCACTTAAAGAGTATTTAGAAGCTGTTTCATGGAAAGGCAAAAATTTGCTATTCATGAGTTCTGGAAACTATGGCGGAATTAATGTGGATACGTATGCCGAAGGGCTTCTTAAAAATTAGTGTATTAGTAAGATTAAGAATTAGATTAGAAGTAAACAGAATAATTCATGAGCAAAATAGAAATTCGTACGGTTGATGTAGTGCAGTATATTACGCCTCTGCGCGAAGGAGGCTCTATGCCCGCGCTTGTAAAGGCCAGCGATGATTATCTGTATGTACTTAAGTTTAGAGGCGCAGGTCAAGGCAAAAAGGCGTTAATCTCTGATTATATTGGCGCAGAACTTGCCCGAGCGATCGGACTTAAGGTTCCCGAAATTGTATTTATGAATTTGATAGATACTTTTAGTAAAACGGAACCCGATGAAGAAATTCAAGATCTGCTAAAGTTTAGCGAAGGCTTAAATCTAGGTTTGCATTTCTTATCGGGTGCAATCACATACGATCCGCTAGTTTCTGACGCTAAACCGCTAGAAGCTTCTTTGGTGCTTTTGTTAGATAGTCTTATCAGTAATATTGATCGGACCGTAAAAAATACCAACTTATTGAATTGGCGAAATGAATTATGGCTCATTGATCATGGCGCTAGTTTTTACTTTCATCATGATTGGGAGAGGTGGAGAAGTCACCTTACCAGAACTTTTCCGTTAGTCAAAAACCATGTGTTGCTAGAACGTGCGACAAAAATGCCGGAGGCGATAAAAATTATTGAGTCGGCTTTGACGAATGAAAAAGTGAACGAAATAATTCAAGCAATACCAGAAGATTGGTTAGAAGATGATTCTGAAAAAATGAGTCCAGATGAAATGCGTTTGGCATATGTTGAATTCTTACACTCCAGACTT
This sequence comes from uncultured Desulfobacterales bacterium, assembly GCA_964195485.1. Classification (GTDB taxonomy): domain Bacteria; phylum Bacteroidota; class Bacteroidia; order Flavobacteriales_G; family Salibacteraceae; genus CAJXZP01. The sequence goes on along the minus strand of CAXMPG010000096.1, from coordinate 17,153 downwards.
AGTCAGCTGGATGCGTTAGCTAAAGAAGCCGCAGATGCAAGATAGAGTCACATTTGAATATGCCATTATACGTGTGGTGCCGAGAGTAGAGCGGGAAGAGTTTTTTAACGTAGGCGTTATTCTGTTTTCTAAACGAAAACGATTCTTAGGTGTGAAATACCATATTGACCAAGCGAAATTAAAAGCGTTTTCTTGTGAGTTAGAACTAGAAACGTTGGAAGGATATTTAAAATCTTGGGAATCGATCTGTGCTGGAAGTAAAGCGGGTGGAGCAATTGCAGAATTTGAATTGTCTGACCGATTTAGATGGTTAGCTGCGACTAGAAGTACCGTAATTCAAAGTTCTAAAACACATCCAGGATTATGTCTTGATCCACAAGCCGAACTGGAAGATATATTTGAGAAGTACGTGATGTAATTAGGATTAAACTGATTATTGTAAATAATTGAGTCTATGGTATTAAAACTTATTCTTTTTTCGGGTTTTGCCGGAATTACGGTATTAATTGGTGGCCTTTTAGCCAATTTCTTTAATCATCATATAAAGGAAACCCCAATCAAGTATGAAATCACGCATGCCATGATGGCGTTTGGGTCTGGAATAATTTTATCGGCTTTAGCCTTAGTTTTAATTCCATCTGGTATGGAACATTTGGATTTATTTCCACTAAGTATTTCCTTCTTATCGGGAGCTGTACTATTTATGTATATGGATCGATACCTTGCCAAAAAGGGTGGTCAAACCGCTACATTATTAGCTATGATGATGGACTTTATACCGGAGTCAATTGCGTTAGGAGCAGTGTTTGTTTTACAACCTGAAATGGCTACTTTATTAGCCGTATTTATTGGACTACAAAATTTACCCGAAGCATTTAATTCTTTTCGAGATCTAGTTCAAAGTGGATTCACCGTTAAAAAGACATTAGTGATATTCTTCTTTTTGAGTTTTGCTGGAGTAGCCGGTGCATTGATAGGTCATTACTTTTTAAGTGATTATGAAAATCTTACCGCACACCTAATGACTTTCGCGAGTGGAGGCATACTGTATTTACTCATACAAGATATAATTCCAGATAGTAAACTGGAAAAAAGCTATCTTACTTCATTAGGCGCGACTGTTGGTTTTCTAGTTGGTATAATTGGAGAGAAAGTGATTTAGGTTGAATTCCTTAAACATTGTAGCAAAAAATTCCTTAGAGGTCAATGGGTGATTTGAACCCATCGGATTCAATTATTTAATGTTTTGAAGTTTTATAAATATTCAATCCCATCGGGTTCAAGTATCTATAGCATCAAATTTGAAATAGATATCCGACCCCAACGGGGTCGAGTGTTGCCATGCTTAGGTTAATTATAAATATTTAATCCCAATGGGATTATCAAATCTCATTAACGATTCTTTTTTTTGCTGTTCATACATTTCTTACGTTGATATGAATTCATCAAATACAATCGATTATTTTATAATTTCATGTCAATATTTTTTTTTGAGGTAACCATTCTCCAATCAAAAAGCTTTAAATGAAATATTAACCAGAACCCGATGGGTTCAAATATTTATAGATCGAAAAATGAAATAGATATCCGACCCCAACAGGGTCGAATGTTGCAAAGCTCAGGTTTATTATAAATATTTAATCCCTATGGGATTATTAATCTATCTCACTATCCATTTCAAACTTCTCACCAATTCATTACCCTGATACAAATTCACCAAATACAAGCCACTATTTGGCAAGTTAACTTCCATTTCAAACTCTTTGTTAGTAATTCTTTTAGAAAACACCAATTGCCCTAAACTGTTAAACACTTTGATTTCATTTTATACACCGTTAAGGTAAAGGTTAATTCGAAGCCGAAATTAGTTAAAAAGAAGGGTAGTAGCCAAAAAAAAAGCCTGTCCACATAAAGTGAACAGGCTTTCAATTTTTTTGAAACGGTTAATTATTTAGCCGTTTTTACATCTGTAGAGATGTCAGTAGGAGCTACGTCTTCTTTTTGAATAGCTTTCATTGGACGAACCAATTCCATTTCTTCAATTAAGTTAGTTGCACCAGCATATTTATCAATGATAAATAACACGTAACGAATATCAACAACAATCGTTCTTTGAATGTTTTGCTCAAAGAAAATGTCACCACTCATTGCTTCCCAGTTACCATCAAACGCAGCACCAATTAAATGGCCTTTAGCGTTAATAGTTGGAGAACCAGAGTTACCACCAGTAATGTCGTTGTTTGTTAAGAAACAAACTGGCATTGTACCGTCAGCGTTAGCGTATTGGCCATAGTTTTTATCGGTATATAAATCCACTAATTTTTGTGGAACCACAAACTCAGGATTCGTATTATCCATTTTCTCCATTACTCCTTTTAAAGTAGAAGCATAGCTGTAAGAAACAGCATCGTAAGGAGCATAAGGAAGAACTTGTCCGTATGTTAAACGCATCGTTGAGTTTGCATCTGGAGCATATTTTGTGTCGGGATTCATTTTACGTAAACCAGCAACAAATAATCGGCTTCCTTTATTTAGATCTATACGACTAGTACCCATTTGACCCATTACCTCACGGTATTTACTTAACAAAGCACCCATTAGTTTTCTAGCTGGATCTTTATCTAACGTTTTAAGTTGTTTAGAACTTAAAAAGAACTCATCCATTGATTCTTGTGAAGAAAAGGCTGATTTCTCGAATAACGATTCCGTTAACTTAGCGAAGTCACCTTTGTTTTTAGATACTAAATCTAAGAAGTATTGCGGTTGTTGTTCTTTTGGTAGATCGTTGTAATACATTTCTAACATTGCCGCTGTAACTTCTTTATCTGTAGCTAAATCGTAATCCTTAAAGTGACTAGTAGAACGTTTCTTCATACTTTGAATCAACTTGTCTACTTTTTTAGGATCAGGTTCTCCCATAGCCAATGCTTTGTGTAAACCGTTTGCGCGGTAAGAGAATAATAAGATTTCAGAACCTACAACAGCTTCACTAAAATACGTGCCTGCTAAAACAGAAGGCTCTTTAGCGGTATAGCTAGACTCAATTAAGCTAAGTGCTTCACCATACTTCTTTTTATTAGCGTCAGATGAATTTACCCATGTTTTGAAATTGTTTTCAATAGCTTGTTTTTTCTCAAAAACATGGTTTTTCTTTAATTGGGTAGATTGACCAATAAAGTATTTCCAGTAGTTAGAAACACGTGCATATTTAGACGCATACTTAATACGAGTAGCAGCACTCATATTCATGTGCTTTTTGTAAATCTCTAATTTTTTTCCTCTAATTTTAACACGCGCAGGTTGATCTATATCAACGGCTTGTTTTACGCCAAAAGAAGTTAAATAACGATCGGTAGACCCAGGGTAACCCATGATCATAGCGTAATCATTTTCTTTAACACCTTCTAAAGAAATTGGTAAACTATGTTTAGGTACTAATGGAATGTTTTCTGCTGAAAAATCAGCTGGTTTTCCATCTTGTCCCGTATAAATTCTCAAAATTGAAAAATCACCGGTATGACGAGGCCACATCCAGTTATCTGTGTCACCACCATATTTACCTACACTTGATGGAGGAGCGCCTACTAAACGAACATCTGTAAACGTAGTATATACAAATAAGTAAAATTCGTTTCCTTCGTAAAATGATTTTACGTCAGCGTTAAATCCAGTACCTTCAGTAACTGCATTTTCAATAGAATCTGCTAGGTGAGAAATGATTTTTCCTCTTTCTTTAGCATCCATTTCATCGGTTAACTGGCTATTGATGATGTCAGAAACATCTTCCATTCTTTCTAAGAAAGAAGCCGTTGCTCCTTGCGCTTGTAACTCTTGATCTTTACTCATTGCCCAAAAACCATCGGTTAAATAGTCATGCTCTGGAGTTGAATTGCTTTGAATTGCACCAAACGCACAATGGTGGTTGGTTAATGTTAAACCTTCTTTTGAAATGATTTCAGCGGTACAGCTACCACCACTCAACATTACAATAGCATCTTTTAAGCTACTGTGGTTTACACTATAAATTTCTTCGGCTGTTAATTTCAAGCCTTCTTTTTGCATATCAGCATAGTTTAATCTGCCAATAAACATAGGTAACCACATTCCTTCATCTGCTTTTACTCCAAAGGGAATAGCCATCATGAATGCGAGGACAATAATTGATATTTTCTTCATTTTTGTTGTTTTTTATAATGGTTACAAGGGTACACAAAAAAACGGGATTATTATGTGACTTTTATTTGTATGGAAATGATGTTTGATAAGCGGAATAATAAAGCATTGATTTTTTGTCAAGTAGCGTACATTTCCAAATGGAATAAGCGCATATTTTTGCAACTCAATCAAGCAAAAATAAATTGAAATGAAATCAAAATTTATACATACTGTAGTACTTACCTTATTAACGTTAGGAAGTATAGCGCAAGAAGTACCTCGAAAAATCAGTGTAGAGCATTTTACAAATACCTTGTGTAGTACATGTGCGAGTAGAAACCCTGGGTTTTTTAACAACTACGGTAATGAGAATACCGGGAATATGATTCACCTTGCTATTCATCCAAGTGCGCCTTATACGGCTTGTATTTTTAATAAACACGATAAAGCAGCTAATGACGACCGTGTAAAATATTATGGGGTGTTTGGTTCAACTCCTAGGTTAATAATTAACGGTTCAGCTGTTTCAACAAGTACGAGTTATAATGGAGCGGGTATTTTTACACCTTACGTAGGACTGACTTCACCTATTAGTCTGAATCTTTATCAGCAAAAGTTTGGTTCAGATTCTATTCGAGTACGCGTGGTAGTAAAAACAGTTTCAAGCCATAGTTTAGGAAACCAAAACTTATACGTGGTGTTGGCAGAGGATACCATTTTTTACAATGCTCCAAACGGAGAAGATGCGCATTATAATGTAATGCGTAAACCATTATTTGGGAATACCGGTATGTCAATTACCTTACCTTCTACTATGGGTGATTCGTTAGTTTTTACAGCTACTGTTGCTGCTCATGCCGATTGGGATTTCGCTAGAATATATGCCCTAGCCATTTTACAAAACGAAAGTGATAAAAGTGTGACTCAATCAGAAGCATTAGTCGCAAGTGCTAATGGAAACGTGGTATTAGGATTAGCTAATATTTCTAAAAGTAATAGCTATAAGGTATATCCAAACCCGGTAATCAATGATTTAAAAATTACTTCTAACCACGTAGGGGAATCTACCTTTAAATTGATTTCTATTTCGGGTAGCGAAATGGTAACAGGTAATTTTAATACCGAAACAACTATAAGTACAACTACAATTCCTAAAGGGGTTTACTTCTTAATTATTGAAGGCTCCACAGGAGTTTTTACTCAAAAAGTCATTAAAAGCGGATTCTAGTTTGTAGATTTCTAGCATGCGTTAATCGGAAGTAAGAGAATTCAAGAAACTCTTTCTACCGATTTTTTTTGTGATAATATCTGCATTAATATCAAACCCACGTGCTTGCGAATACTCTCTCCCGTAATAAATTATTTGAAGGTGGAGTTTGTTCCATAGCTCTTCCGGAAACAGCTTTTTAGCATCCTTCTCGGTCTGTTCTACGTTCTTACCATTAGTTAATCCCCAACGCCACATTAAGCGATGAATATGAGTATCTACTGGAAACGCAGGTACACCAAAAGCTTGACTCATGACTACACTTGCTGTTTTATGGCCTACACCGGCAAGGTTTTCTAAATCTTTAAAATTATCGGGTACAATGCCTTTGTGGGTTTCAACCATGACATCAGCCAATTTTTTAATATTTCTGGCTTTAGATTTATACAAACCACACGTTTTGATAAACCCTTCCACTTCTTCTAGGGTCAGGTTTTGCATATCATATGCATTATCTGCTTTTTGAAAAAGGGCAGGAGTGATTAGGTTTACTCTTTTATCGGTGCATTGGGCAGAAAGTAACACGGCAATAAGTAATTCAAAATCATTGGTATGGTCTAACGGAATTGGAACCGTAGGATAGATTTCTTCTAACGATTCAACAACAAATTTTGCTTTTTCAGTCTTAGTCATAATCTAACTCATAATGGTTAAAACTAGTTTTCTTGGCGCAGGATTATTACGGAATTCGTGAAAATAGAATCCTTGCCAAATACCCATATTCAATTGATGATTGGTAATTGGAATGGTTAATTCGTTTCCAATAAGTGCTAGTTTAATATGGCCCGGCATATCATCCGGACCTTCATCTAGATGCGTGAAATGCGGTTGGTTTTCAGGTACCATCTGCTCAATGCTAGTGTGCATATCAATTCTTACCGATGGATCCGCATTTTCATTAATACTAATTGCTGCGGAAGTATGCTTCAAAAAAACATGTAATAATCCGGTTTCTGGCAGTTTAGGAAGATTGCGTAATACTTCGTCCGTTACTAAGTGAATACCTCTTTTTAATTCTGGTAATGAAAATGCTACTTGTTGAACCATATTTTGAAGTTTTGACAAAAGTAGAACATCAAACCAAAGTCCGAAGTTTTCTATGCGATTTTGTATTTGGTTTTCCAACTTCCATTATTTTTACGGTTCATGACAGCACAAGAACTAAAAGAAATAGGGGAGTTGATAGACGCAGCAATTATTACCACGCAGGAATTAATTGAAGAGTATAAAGAAGAAACAAAACCCATTGCTCCTGATTGTGCTATTGGTAGGGTTTCTCGTATGGATGCTATTAATAATAGAAGCGTGGTGGAAGCTGCTCTTCTAGTTCAAGAAAATAAAATGCGCGGTTTATTACATGTGCAATCTACTTTAGATGAGGATGACTTCGGATTGTGTAATCGGTGTAAAACTCAGATTCCTATTCAAAGAATTTTATTGGTGCCCCAACACAAGTTTTGTGTGCGGTGTGCTTCATAAAACTCTAAGCCGCAGATGCGCGGATGTTTGGTTAGAAGATTGAAAAGAACATGCGCGCATCAGCAGCAAATTTCATCAATTAACCTACTTCTTTTTCAAAGTATCTCCATAAATCGTCTTGAAGTACGGAAGCGGTAAATGAAACGGGTTCTTTTTTTACCGGATGTATAAATGAAATACTTCTAGAATGTAAAGAAATAGAACCGTCTTTATTTGTTCTTTTTGAGCCGTATTTGATATCTCCTTTTATTGGACTTCCTATAGCCGCAAGTTGACAACGAATTTGGTGATGACGACCGGTATGTAATTTTATTTCTAAAAGGAAATATCTATCGGAGTCTATTTTTTGCTCAAAATCAAGAATGGCCTCTTTATACCCTTTGGTTGGCTTTTTCTTAGCGACCGATTTATTTTTCTCTTCGTTCTTACGTAAATAATGGGTTAATCGTCCCATACCACCTTCCGGACGTGTATTGGTAATAGCCCAATATGTTTTCTTAACCTCATGATTTCGAAACATTTCAGACAATCGAGAAGCCGCCTTACTTGTTTTTGCAAAAACTACAATTCCGCTGGTAGGTCTATCCAATCTGTGAACGAGACCTAAATAAACTGCGCCCGGTTTATCGTATTTTTTCTTGATGTATTCTTTTACCATATCCAGTAAAGAATCATCCCCTGTTTTATCTCCCTGCACAAGTTGGCCAGGTAATTTATTCACCACAATGATATGGTTGTCTTCAAAAATTATCTGAAGCTTAGTAATGTCTTGACGTATTTTCTCTTCTGGTTTTCGCACTAGTATGATTCGTTTTGGTTAGGGAAATCTACCGATTTAACATCTTTAATGTACTCTGTAACAGAGTTATGCATTTGTTCGTAAAAGTTGTTGTAACGTCTTAAGAAGCGGGGTGAAAAATCAACATTCAATCCGAGCATATCATGTAACACTAAAACTTGTCCGTCCACATCAGGTCCAGCTCCAATACCTATTACTGGAATAGAAACTGATTCAGCTACTTTTTTAGCTAATGATGCCGGTACCTTTTCTAGCACCATGGCAAAACAACCAATTTCTTCAAGCATTTTTGCATCCTTAATTAGTTGTGCTGCTTCCACATCATCTTTTGCACGAACGGTGTAGGTTCCAAATTTGTAAATGGATTGCGGTGTTAGTCCTAAATGACCCATTACCGGAATTCCTGCAGAAAGAATTCTTTCAATAGATTCTTTAATTTCAAATCCGCCCTCTAATTTAATAGCATGTCCACCAGCTTCTTTCATAATACGAATAGAAGACTCTAACGCATTTTTTGAGTTTCCTTGATACGTGCCAAAAGGTAAATCAACCACTACTAAGCAGTTTTTAATACCTCTAATTACCGACTCAGCATGGTAAATCATGTGGTCTAAAGTAATCGGAAGTGTTGTGGCATGACCGGCCATAACGTTTGAAGCTGAATCGCCAACAAGAATTAAATCAATATCGGCATCATCAAGTATTCTTGCCATAGAGAAATCATAAGCAGTAAGCATCGCAATTTTTTCTCCTTTGCGTTTCATTTCATGTAAAACATGGGTTGTTTTTTTCTTCCCGTGTCCGCTTACCGGTTTTGATAGTTCTGTACTCATGATATTTTTTTTTATTTGTCTTTTTCCGCCTAACCTTATTATGGTTCGTGCCGTTATATAATTATAGTATATTCGTGGCCGAAACCGAAGCGTCAAATTTATAAATTCCTTTCATAGGAGGTATGCTTTTTGATTTGGATGCGAAAACAAACTTATTAATGAAATTAAATTCACTAAATTCTTCATGTAATCCTTTGTAGGGACTGATTAATTGGTGAGAAATTGCAACCATGAAATCATGGTATAATTGAATAAATATGAAATTGAAAATTACTTCTTCCATAGTTTTACTTGCCTCAGCAGCGCTTTTACTGGTGCAATCTTGTAAAAATGATGTGGAAATTTTTGCGCCTGAATCGGATATCACCGTAGTTTATGGATTATTGAGTGCGGCAAATGACACGCATCAGATAAAAATCAACCGTGTTTTTCAAGGAGCAGATGCCGTTGCTAACTTAGCGAAAGATCCTACATTATCAGAGTATGATAATTTGTCGGCTATTTTGTTTGAATTAAATGCGGATGGCTTTGGTGGTTTTGATACGACTAATCAATGGCCTTTAACGGAAAGAATCATTACCGATAAAGACTCGGGATATTTCTATTATCCTAATCAGAAAATTTATGAATTAGAAGCGCAATTAAGTAACGATAAATCATATTCTATTTGGGTGGATAAATTAGATGGTTCAGCTATTGTGGAGGGGACTACGGAATTAATAAGAAGTTCAGGTAATGTATTGACAAAACCTATTGGCTTAAATTTTCTAGGATTAAACTTGGCTAATACCACAGGTTCAGAACCATTAGAAAAAGTGAATTTAGAAATGCAAATGCCAATTAATGCTAAAATTATTGAGGTGTACCTTGATTTTTCTTGGAACGATGAATTTCTTAGCGGTGCAGCTCCAGTTGCCCATACAATTTCGTATAAAGTAGGTACGTATGTAACCACTAACGTTCCTACACGTCTTGGTGATATAGCCATTATTAAAGCCGAATTAAATCCAACGGCATTTTATGAGTTCATTAAAGCAAATGCCCCTGTAGTTCCTCAAGGAAGTGATATTAAACAAAGAGTAGCTGAGGATGAACCATTAAATTTTAGGTTTATTACTGGAGGGACAGAATTTAATACCTACGTTGAAGTTTCAGCACCTTCTACCAGTTTATTAGAAACAAAACCAGAATACACCAACATGACTAATGGCGTTGGATTGTTTTCTTGTAGACACTTTGATGAGAAACGAGTGAAAATGGCTAGCAAGTCTATTGTTTACCTTGTAGATGGAGAAATCATGGCAGGAAGTAAATTTTGTAACTATTCAAATAGTACAGATCCTAAATACTGTTTTTAAGAAATAACGACTGACACAATAAAGTGTCGATATGTCATACTTAAATGCCAACTTTTAAACGAGTTGGCATTTTTTTATGTCAAAATTGCGCTGATTTTTATGGGAATCCTAATGGCACAGCAATTGAATAACGCAAAATCAAATAACAAAGACGAAAGTTAAAAACTAAAGATATGGGTAAAATAATTGGAATCGATTTAGGTACTACCAACAGCTGTGTGTCAGTGATGGAAGGTAGCGAACCTGTTGTAATACCAAACAACGAAGGAAAAAGAACTACACCATCTATTGTAGCATTTATTGATGGTGGCGAACGTAAAGTAGGGGATCCTGCAAAACGTCAAGCGATTACGAATCCTACAAAAACCATTTCATCTATTAAAAGATTTATGGGTAACTCTTTTGACGAAGTTTCAAAAGAAATTGCACGTTCAACGTACAAAGTAGTGAAAGGTGACAACAATACTCCACGTGTGGATATTGATGGTAAATTATATACTCCTCAAGAAATTTCTGCAATGGTTCTTCAAAAAATGAAGAAAACTGCGGAAGATTATTTAGGACAAGATGTAACAGAAGCAGTGATTACTGTTCCTGCTTATTTTAACGATGCTCAACGTCAAGCAACTAAAGAAGCTGGACAAATTGCAGGTTTAGAAGTAAAACGTATTATCAATGAGCCTACTGCGGCTTCTTTGGCTTACGGGTTAGATAAAAAAGGCGAAGACATTAAAGTTGTTGTATTTGATTTAGGTGGTGGTACACATGATGTATCTATTCTTGAATTAGGTGACGGTGTTTTTGAAGTACTTTCTACGGATGGTGATACGCATTTAGGTGGAGATGATTTTGACCAAAAAATTATTGATTGGTTAGTTTCTGAATTTAAAGCTGAAAACGGAAACTTAGATTTATCTAAAGATCCAATGGCTCTTCAACGTTTAAAAGAAGCTGCTGAGAAAGCTAAAATTGAGTTATCTTCAGGTAATTCTACAGAAATCAACTTGCCATATATCATGCCAGTTGACGGTGTGCCAAAGCACTTGGTTCGTTCATTAACTAGAGCAAAATTTGAGCAGTTCTGTGATGATTTGATCAAAAGATCAATCAACCCATGTATTTCTGCAATGAAAGCGGCTGATTTAGAGAAAAGCGAAATTGACCAAGTTATTTTAGTTGGTGGTTCTACGCGTATTCCTGCGGTTGTTGATGCTGTAAAAGCATTCTTCGGTAAAGATCCTTCAAAAGGAGTTAATCCTGATGAGGTTGTTGCTGTAGGTGCAGCTATTCAAGGTGGTGTGCTTTCTGGAGATGTGAAAGATGTTCTTTTATTAGACGTGACTCCACTTTCTTTAGGTATTGAAACTATGGGTGGTGTAATGACAAAGTTGATTGATGCGAATACAACAATTCCAACTAAAAAGTCTGAAACTTTCTCAACGGCTGCTGACAACCAACCTTCGGTTGATATTCACGTGCTTCAAGGAGAACGTCCAATGGCGAATCAAAACCGTAAAATTGGAAACTTCATTTTAGATTCAATTCCACCAGCACAAAGAGGGGTTCCTCAAATTGAAGTAACATTCGATATTGATGCAAATGGTATTTTACATGTGGCTGCTAAAGATAAAGCAACCGGTAAAGAACAATCTATTAGAATTGAAGCTTCTTCAGGTTTGAGTGATGCGGATATCGAGAAAATGCGTCAAGAAGCGGAAGCTAACGCGGAGTCTGATGCAAAAGCAAAAGAAACTGCTGAGAAAATAAATGGAGCAGATTCAATGATTTTCCAAACGGAAAAAATGATTACTGAAGCTGGTGAGAACCTTGCTGCAGATAAAAAGAAACCAATCGAAGATGCTTTAACGGAATTAAAAGCAGCTCACGCTGTTGCTGATATAGCATTAATTGATGCCGCAATGGAGAAAGTTCAAGCAGCTTCTCAAGAATTGTACGCAGCAGCTCAAGGCGCTGAAGGTGGTGCTCCTCAAGAAGGACCACAAGCTGGCGCAGATGCTGGAGCAGAAGATGCTGAGGTGACTGATGTTGATTTTGAAGAAGTGAAGTAATTCTTTTTCGCTCCCTTGTAGTAGGGGGAATAAAGGGAATTGAACTCCTTTAAAAATCAAAATTAAATATTTTAGAAAACCGCTTTCATTAATTTGGGAGCGGTTTTTTTTATTACTTTTTTTCCGATTAATCTTTTCTTTGTTCCTCTTTTTTAACCCATCAAAAACTGTTTCTTTGACAGTCAATTTAAAAGCAATTGAAAAACTACAAATCGTTCGCAATTTCCATTTTACTATCGGTGTTTATACTCACTATAGGTGCGTTATGGAAAGTACAGGATTTACGCTTTGACTATGAGTTTGAAGATTACTTCCCTAAGTCAGATCAAGAGTATGCGTATTACAATTCATTTCGAGACACCTTTGGGTCAGATAATGACTTTGTACTCATCAGTCTTATAAATGAGGATGGAATTTTCCATACCGACTTTCTGAAAAAAGTGGATTCGTTATCCAACGTATTAAAAGAAGTAGATTATGTAGAGTCGGTGATATCACCAACTAAATTAGGCTACCCGGTTAAAACGCCCTTTGGTTATTCTGAAATTAAATGGCTGCATTGGAAAGATAATTCCAGGTTAGCCTCCGACTCACTTAAAATATTTGAGAGTAAAGAACTTGTTGGGAACTTAATAGCTACAGATTCTAAATCCTTAACTATTGCACTTACGACCGCTAAAGGACTTTCAAAAGTAAAGAGCGATACTGCGGTTGATTTAATTAATGCGACCTTAGGTGATTTCCAATTTGATGATGTAATCGTTGCTGGCAGAATATTTGGGCAAAACTACTATGTGAAGAAAATGGTGAGCGAGTTATTTCTGTTTACTTCCATTTCGTTTGCCATAATTATCATCTTTTTAGGTTTTGCTTTTAGATCCGCGTGGGGAGTCATTGTTCCGTTAGGAATTGTTTCTATTTCTGTGGTTTGGCTCGTGTCTCTTATGACGCTGTTTGGTAAATCGTTTGATTTAATGTCTACATTATTACCCACTATATTATTTGTGGTGGGAATGAGCGATGTTATTCATTTTATATCCAGGTACCTGGAAGAACTCCGAATCAACCCGGATAAAATTAAGGCAATACGCACTTCCTTTACGCATATAGGTAAAGCCACATTTCTAACTTCGGTAACCACCGCAATTGGTTTTCTTACATTGTACACCTCGGGTATTAATCCAGTACGAGATTTCGGATTGTACACTGCCATTGGGGTGATTTTAGCTTTTATTCTTACATTTTTAGTATTGCCTCCGGTATTGTATTTACTGCCCTTACCGAAGCGAGCAACGATAAATTCGGAAACCTTATTCTGGGATCGGATTATGCGAAAAATATTCACCGTTAACCTCAAACATCCACGGGTTATTTTGGCAATAAGTATTTTGATATTGGTGATGTCTTTTATAGGGATTAGTAAGGTAGAGGTAAATAATTTTTTACTGGAGGATTTATCTGCATCCGATCCAATGCGGGCGAACTTTGAATATTTTGAAGAACACTACTCTGGAGCACGTCCATTTGATGTGGTGGTTTCATCGCAAGATTCAAGTGATATATTGGCATTAAATAATGTCTTGGCGCTAGATAGTATAGAGACCGTGATGAAGTCGCAATTTGGAATTCAGGGATTTGTATCTTTAAATGCCGTGGTTAAGAATTTACAAAGAGCAAATTCAGGAGGGGCCATAAAAGAATATAGGTTGCCAAGTAATGATAAGGAGTGGCGAAAAATTGAAGCCCAGCTACGAAAATTACTCGCGCAGGGTAAATTAGATATGATTCTGAATGCATCGAGTAATTCAACCCGAATGTCTGGAAAGGTGAAAGATTTTGGCGGATTAGTTTTTGCACAGAAGTATAAGGAAAATGAAAAGATTCTTGCGCCAGTTTTAAACACGTATAACCTTGACTTGAGGTATACGGGTATGGCATTTCTTATAGATCGTAATAACGAAACTTTGGCGACTAGTTTAATGTGGGGTTTGATTTTAGCCTTTGGAGCAGTAGCCATTATAATGGGCCTTATTTTTAAATCGATAAGAATGGTACTGATAACTTTTTTACCCAACGTAGTGCCGCTATTGGTAATAGGAGGATTCATGGGGTGGACTGGAATCGACTTAAAAGTATCTACGTCTATCATATTCACTATTGCCTTTGGTATAGCGGTAGATGATACTATTCATTATGTGAGTAAGTTGAAAATGGAATTAGATAAAGGGCGTTCTATGCTTTATGCACTTAAGCGTGCAAGCATCTCCACCGGAAAAGCAATTGTACTCACCAGTTTAATTTTGGTTAGCGGATTTTTCGCATTGATTTTTTCTGATTTCACCAGTACCTATTACATTGGTTTATTGGTGAGTATTACGCTATTGTTTGCCGTTTTAGCCGATTTGTTTTTATTACCTGTTTTGATTGTTTTGTTTTATCGTAAAAAATAAAAATTATGCTTTTTAGAAAAGCAACTAAAAGTGATTTATCTGAAATTGTAAAAATGATTGCGGATGATGAATTGGGTAAGAAAAGAGAAAATTATCAAATCCCACTTCCTCAAGAATATATGAATGCCTTTGAGAATATTGATTCTGATGTAAATCAAGAACTTATTGTTGTCGAAAGTAATACGGAGGTTATTGGAACATTGCAACTTTCTTTTATTCCATACCTCACATATCAAGGTGGAATAAGAGCGCAAATAGAAGCGGTTAGAATACGTAAAGATCAAAGAGGTAAAGGTCTCGGGAAATCTATGTTTGAATGGGCTATCAAAAGAGCGAAAGAACGTAAAGCGCATGTTTTACAATTGACATCTGATAAAAAGCGACCTGATGCCATTCGGTTTTATGAAGAATTAGGTTTTAAATCCACGCACGAAGGAATGAAATTGCATTTATAGAGATATGGACGTAAAACCACGGTTAATAATACTCTCTGATTTATGGGGTGCTAAGGATAACGAATGGGTTTCGCTTTATACCGACCTTCTTAATGACTTTGATATCCAGTATTACGATTGCCGTGAATTAGGTAATGTAGATACTTTTACTAAAAATCAGAAAATTATACATCAACAATTTCTTGCATCAGGGATTGATAGTGCCGTTACTAAATTACAGGTACTAGAAAGGGGAGAAGTAACTGTTCTTGCGTTTAGTATAGGAGGAATTATTGCTTGGAAAGCGGGGTTAAAAGGCTTGAAAATGAATTCTTTTTATGCAGTATCATCTACGCGATTACGTCATGAAATCACCAAGCCTTTAGGTAGGTTAAAACTTTATTTTGGAGATGGAGATTCTTTTCAACCTTCAAAAGAATGGTATGAAAAGTTAGATGTCGACTTTGATATAGTAAAAAATAAAGGCCATAAGATGTATAGTGAAGAGGATTTTGCTATCCGACTATGTAAGGAGATAAAGTGTAAATAATATGCTTGTTTAAAAGAGATACTATTTCCTAACAAAAACCCAAATCTCCTTGTCACTTCCTGGAAAAGGAATTCCACCAGCTGGTAGCGGTAAAGAAGACAAAGTCATACTGTCATCTCCAAAAAGCTCCAGTTTGTAGGTTACCCTAAAAGTACCTGACCAAATGTACATGCGTGTTTCGGTGGTGTCATAAGTGTGTTGACTCGGACTTGAACCATCTCGTTTGTATTTGGTTAAATTTTCATCATCCAAAATATCCAAATCCATCATTACAAACTGGTTGGTGTCACTAAAAGTGGTGTCTAGTATTTTGTTGTAGGTAAAATGGTCGTAGTTGTGCCAATAGCCAATCATTTTGTTGACTTCTGGAGTTGGTTCAGGAATGGAGTTTTTACACTGTGCAAAAAACAAAATTGGTAACGCTAATACTACTAAATACTTTTTCATGCCTATTGAAATTGGCCTTCGCCCATTAACACATATTGAAGAATATTTGAACCCATCTTTAAGGCATCTACCCGAACAGGTTCTGGATCATTATGCACTCCTGCCGATTCCCATCCATCACCTAAATCACACTCATAACTATAGAAACAAACCAAACGGCCTTCGAAAATTAACCCAAATCCTTGCGAAGGGAAATCGTTATGTTTATGCACTTTAGGTAAGCCGTTGTCGAATTCAAATTTTTGATGATATATAGGATGATTCAAGGGTAATTCAACCCATTCCAACTCAGGGAAAACCTTTAACATTTCCGTGCGTATGTATTGATCCATTCCGTAATTATCATCAATATGAAGAAAGCCACCACCGATGAGATAGGTTCTTAAATTCTCTATTTCTTGGGATGAAAACACCACATTCCCGTGCCCGGTCATATGTAAGAACGGATAATTGAATATCTCTGAACTACCCACTTCCACCATGGCTTGTTGGGGAGAAATATTGGTTCCGTTAGCTTGATTTGAAAACTGGATAAGGTTGGGTAAAGAGGTTTCTAGATTAGCATACCAATCACCGCCACCATTATATTTTAATAGTGCTATTTGATAGGTTTGTGCAGAAACGCCTACGCTAATTGAAAGTGTGATGAGTATGGTGAGTAGTTTTTTCATTCTGAGTGGCGAAGTTCAGCATTGAAAATGGAACTTCAAAATTTATGGCTAGTAATATGGGAATTGCTGGTGTTTTTGGCCTATTTATTTGCTATTCACGCAAAGTGCGCAAAGGCTTATTGCATTTGGATGGCTTTGCGATTCCTTTGCGTGTTTTTACTTGGCGTTCTTCCTGTCTTCGCAGTAGCTACGCGAAGGCAAGTGTGTGGAAATAACTTTTTTGAGAAAACTATAACCCATTAACAATCCTATGAATACTAGATTTCAAAACTTTACAGTTGAAGTTAATAAGTAAACCCAATTTCATTCTTGAGAGTTTTAAATAGGTTAAGGTTTGAGCATAATGTACCGGAGCCAGTGTCTCAACAGATTTTAGTTCAATAATTACTTTGTCATTTACAATTAGGTCTGTTTTATAGCCGACATCTTGTTTTACTTCTTTATAAAAAAATGGCATGGGTGTTTGTCGCTTTACGTGTAGTTGGAGTTGAATTAATTCGTATTCAAGGGCGGTTTCATAGGCTGATTCTAATAAGCCAGGACCTAATTCTTTGTGAATTTCTAAGGCAGCTCCGATAATTTTATAGGATAATTCATCTTCAGTCATAGGGTTGGTTTTTAATTGAATACCAAAAGTAATG